>JAZRFD010000092.1:0-43364 GCA_045661185.1 Eubacteriales bacterium
GTTTTGTTTTCGTCCTTCGGGAATACGATCAGCGTCTCGCGCCCCTCAAACATAAAATCAATACGGCGGTAGCCGTTGTATAAGCTCTCGGTCATAGTCCTGCCTCCATGGTTTTGTTTTTCAATATTATAACACACGCACACGAAAAAGTAAAGAGGAGAAGAAAAATTTTCTCCTCAAATCACTGACAAAGCCTATCTCGAGCTTGAGATAGACCTTGTCAGTGATCTGAAAGAGGTCTTTCGACCTCTTTTTTGATTTTATTTCCCATGGCTGAACTGTCCCACGATACCGTTTGCGGTGGAAATGGACGCAAAGGTGTTATTGTATTTACGGATGATGGTCTCAAACTCGACCACCTGCCGACGGTTGACGATACAGATCAAGACCGCGTAGTCCTTGCCCGTATACATACCCTTTCCTGGGAGCATCGTTACGCCGTGGTGCAGCTTTTCCATCAGCTCGCGCGAGAGCTCCTCGGCATGCGGTGTGACCACCTCAAAGCGCACCGCAGAGCGAATGCCCTTGAAGATCCAGTCGCTGACGCGGCTGCTGACAAAGCAGAACACGATGCAAAGGATAACGGGCTGGTACTCAAAATCATAAACAAAGAAGGAAAGAATCGCCACCGCCGCGTTGATTACAAAAATGATACCCACGGTGTCATATTCGGGCCATTTGCGGTGGATAAAGGCCGCCACGATATCGGTGCCGCCGGTCGAGCCGCCCAAACGGATGGAAAGGCTATAGAAAAGCCCCCCGAAAAAGCCGCCCGCGATGGCCGCTAAAATCGCCCCGCCCACGTCGTGCGCGGCATATGTAATGCCCGACACGTCTACGATTCCGCTATCCTGAAACAGAAGCGTTGTACCCGAGAACACAAGCGTGAACACCAGCGTGCGGATCGAATAGGTGCGGTCCAAGACGAACATGGCAACGGCAAGCATCGGGATGTTGATGAGCAGTGACATATAACCGATGCTGAAGCCAAACACGTGCTGCACAATGGTGGCAAAGCCGTTGATGCCCGCGGGTGCAAAATTGTTGGGGTACACAAAGATCACAAAGCTTAGTGCGGTCATGGCCGCCAGCACAATGATGCATAAATATTGCACGGGACGCGAGTGAAGAATTTTGCGCAAAGCGTTCATACGGTCTCCCCTTTCTTTTCAATCGGTTGTTCCATCACGACCTTCAGCGGCGTCATACCGCATTTTTCATAAAATTTCATTGCCCCCGTGTTCAGGCACCAGACGTTGAGCGTCACGGCGTCACAGCCGCTTTTTTGCGCCACGTCCAGCACGTAGCGGTAAAGCGCAAGGCCTATGTGCTGCCCGCGCAGGGTCTCATCCACGCACAGGTCGTCAATATAGAGCGTTTTGCGATCCATGAGAGAAAGGTCGCCCTTGACCTCTTGGTAGACACAGAACGCGTACCCCATCACAAGGTCGTTGTCGTCCACCGCCACAAGCACGGGGGTCTTTTCATTGGCGAGAATCTCGCAAAGCTCCTCATCGGTGTATTTTTTGTTACCCGTGCGGAAGATATCGGGTCTGCCCGTAGCATGCAGCAGGTGCACCTGATAGAGCAGATCGTCAAGGCGCGGGATGTCTTTGATTTCGGCTTTTCTGATGTTCATAAGCTCTCCTTTACCCAAACACCTCGCACGCCGCAACGGCGCGGAGCAGCTCGGGCTCGATTTTATCTCTGCCGTAAGCGTCAAAAAAGCGTTCACGGTAGCAATCGGTTCCAAGATTAAAGCGGAGCGTCCATGCGCCCCAATAAAGGTCCACGTGGCGGTCGCCCACGCCGCCGTTGCCAAGGTCAATAAAGCCCGAAAAACGCCAACCGTCCAGCAAAATGTTGGGCAAGCAATAATCACCGTGCAAAAGCGTATCGTTTTTGAAATAACGGCTGTATTCGCGTGCCACCTGCCACACTCCGTCGGCGGTTGCACGGGGATCGTAATCCTCATAATAAGAGAGATCGTACGCGCCGCGCGCGTGGTTTTCCTCCGCCAAAGCCATATACGCCCTCATGCGGTTTTGAACGGGGCAATCCGCGCCGTCCGTTTCGTGAAGCAATCGCAAGCGCTCGGCAAGCAGATCGCACAGGCGCGTAGGCTCGTCCAAATAGTCTTGATGGGTGCAATCCTCGCCCTTCACCCGCGCTGTCAAAAGCCAATCGTACGCGTCTGAACGATCATCCAACACCTCGGCGCTCAAGCCCTTTTTGTAAAAATAACGTGTCAGGAGCGCTTCTTTTTCAAGGCTTCCCAGCGGAGCGCGCTTGAGATAATAGCCACCGTCGCGGTCTATAAACCACACGCGTGCCTCGGGCGAACAGGAAGAATCATAGACCCGCGCACCGGTCAAAAGGGGGTGATACGCATGCGGAAAAGCCGACACGTCAAGGCATTCAATGAGCATATGCTTCATCACTTGTCACCGCATTCTGCACGTTTGGATCGCTGTAGTCGATCCGACAGTCCTTGAAATAAAATTCGCGGTCGCGCTCACCGATCTCGCGCATCACGCGGCAGGGGTTGCCCACCGCCACGACGTTTGCGGGAATATCCTGCGTCACCACGCTACCGGCACCGATCACGGTATTGTCCCCGATCGTGACGCCCGGCAAGATCAACGCCCCCGCTCCGATCCGGCAATTTCGGCCGATGCGTACGGGCATATTGTACTGAAACGCCTTTTCGCGCAGACGCGCTGAAAAATCGGTCGGCGCGGAAATGCTGTGAAAAGAAAAGATCCTTGCTTTTAATTTCTTACTTTTCATATAGTTTCCTTTCTCGTCAGACAAACGACACTCTCGACGTGTCCCGTCCGCGGAAACATATCCACAGGTGTCACTGTCCCGATCTCGTAGCCCAGCTTGGTAAACAACGCGCAATCGCGCGCGAGGGTGTCGGGGCCGCAGGAAACGTAGACGATGCGAGAGAAATTCCGCGCGGCGAGATATTCGATCAATTCGGGCGTGCTGCCCTTACGCGGCGGATCCATCACCACCACGGCGCCCGAAACGTCCCCGTGGGCGCGTTCGGCGTTCTCCAGAAGCCTTTGTGCGTTGGACGCATCACCGCAATAAAAATACGCGTTCCCCACGCCGTTTCGCGCGGCGTTCTCCGCGGCTCTTTCCACCGCCTCCGCAACGATCTCAATGCCGATGACTTTCCCCGCCTCGTCTGCCATGGAAAGCCCGATGGTGCCGATGCCGCAATAAAGGTCCAGCACGGTCTCGCCGCCCGTCAGCGCGGCCTTTGCGCGCGCGATTTCATAAAGCATTTCGCACGCGTCGTGATTGACCTGATAAAACGCGCCTGCGGAAATGCGGAAGCGCAGGCCGCACAAAATATCCTCGATCCATTCGCGCCCCGCAAGCAATCTATATTCTTTTCCAAGCACCACGTTGGTGTTCTGCGTGTTCGTGTTGATCAGCACGCTTTTCACGCACCCGAATTTCGCGCACAAGCCGTAGGCGAGCTTTTCCTCGTTCGGCAAGGTCTTTCCGTTGACCACAAGGCATACCATGACCTCGCCCGTGCCCTCGCCCATGCGCAGATAGATGTGGCGCAAAAGCCCCTTTCGGGTCTCCTCATCGTACGACTTGATGCCGTTTTTGTCGCAAAACGCGCATACGTATGCCAAAATATCCCCAAACACGGGGGGCTGGAGACGGCAATCAAGACAGGGCACCACGCGATGCGTGCTACTTGCGTAAAAGCCCGCCTGCATTCCGTTTTTACCGTTTGCAACGGGATATTGCGCCTTGTTGCGGTAACCCGTCAATCTCCCCGTGGTAAGCGTGGGTGCCACCTCAACGTCGGGCAGCCCCGCCTTTCGGAAGGCGTTTTTGACGTAATCGCGCTTCAATTCCAGCTCGTGCCCGTATTTGATATTTTTATAAACGCACCCGCCGCAGCCGTGCGCCTCGCAGATGTAGCCCTCCTCGCGAAGGAGCGAGGGGGTGCGCATTTTTTCAATGCGCGCGACCAGATAATTCTTGGTCACCTTAATGACCCGCGCGTCAAGAAGATCGTCGGTCACGCCGTTTTGTACAAACACGACCTGCCCCTCGGGCGTATGCGATACGCCAAAGCCCAAGTTATTGATCTCCTCAACGCGTAGCGTAATCACGTCATTTTTTTGCATCAGGCGTAAAACTCCTCGCCCGTTTCAAGGCACAGACACGCCAATTTTCCGCCCTCGCACGCGCCGCAATCCATAAAGATGCTGCCCGCGCCGCGCTCGATCTTGCCGCTCGCGGTGGGCACGTGACCGACCACGACCGTTTTGCCCGCGTAGAGCTCGCGCGAACCATCCAGCGGCTCGCTGAAGAAATCCTCGGGCTGATAGTCCTCCAGATCCGCGTCGGGATCAAAATCCGCGATCCCCGAGTGCACCAAAAGGTACTCCTTGCCGCCCGCTTCCACCTCCTCAAAGAGTGTCAGGTCGGACAAGTAATCCAAAACGCCCTCGCGCTCATCCGCATCCAACGCGCGGAAGCCCTCAAGCGTGCTCTGGCCGCCGTTTTTGACCCATTCGGTCATCTCGGAGATATAGGCCGCGTCGGGCGTCGCTCCGCTTTTGAGCATTTTGTCAAAGCCGTGGAGCATCCGCGCCGCAAGATAGTCGTGCTCTCCCGCGATCGCATACACGTTGAGGCGAACGCTGATGTCCGCGATCAGCTCCATTGCCTCGTCTCCAAAGTCAACGAGGTCGCCCAAGAGATACAGCACGTCGTCGTCCTTGAAGGAAATCTCGGAGAGAAGCGCGCGGAACTTTTGATAGTTGCCGTGAATATCGGAAATTACGTATGTCATAGTATGGTTCCTTTCTTGTTATGCGTTCAAACGAATTGAACGGGGTTGCTGTTGACGGTGTCAACGGTAAGGGTCGCGTCCGCCGCCGTGAGGAGCTCGACCAAGCGCTCGCAAACGGGGTTTTCGGTATAAAAATGCCCGCCCATTACAAGATTCATTCCTCGCTCGGGGGCTTCGGTGAGCTGATCGTGCTTCAATTCCCCCGTCAGATACGTGTCAGCACCCGCCGCGGCCGCCGCGGGCAGATCTCCCGCGCCTCCGCCTCCCAAAAGGGCAACACGGCGCACGGGGAGCCCCGCATCGCTGACCTGCACGCAGGGCGCGCCCGTCGCTTGCTTTACAAGGCGGGCAAAGTCCGTCAGCGTCATCTCATTTTGCAGCGTGCCAATACGCCCGATCGCCTCACCGTCAGGGCCAAAGGTCTGCACGTCGGAGAGCCCCAAGCGGTCTGCCAAAACGTCATTTACACCGCCTGTGACGGCATCCAAACGCGTGTGAAAGCTCATCACGCTGATCCCCGCAAGCAACAGACAGATCACCTTATCTGCGACGCATTCGCCGGGGGCAACCGCCTTGATGGGGCGGAAAACGAGCGGGTGATGCGACACGATCAGGTCGTATTTTCCCGCGATCGCGCGCTCGACCACCTCCCGTGTCACGTCCAGCGCCACCAGAACGCGGCGCACCTCGCGCTCTCCGTTCGGGCAACACATCAGTCCGTCGTTGTCCCAGTCGCAGGACAGCGCGCGCGGAATCTGCGTTTCAAGATATGCGTAAAGCTCCTTAACCGTCATGTGATCTTCTCCAATCTGTTTTTTAGTATGCGCAATATTTCCTCCTCCGCGCGCGCATTGGCTGTCGCGGAGCGTGATTTTCCCTTTAAAATAGCCTCGTAAACGCCAATCTCGTGGCGCAAAAAGCCCTCGAAATGCGGCGGATTTTCGGCAATGTTAATCTTCCCGAGCAAAAGCTCCTCGGTGCTGTGGGTCTGCCGTTTTCCGCAGTAGCGCGCGGCAACGGTCTGATAGTATTTATCCTCAAACGTGAGGGTCTCGCCCGTGATCTCAAATCCGTTTTCCAAGAGCCACGCGCGCAAAAGGTGCGCACGCGACATGGGCTGCAGGATCAGCCCGATCTTGCCGTCCCTGACCCACGGAGCCTCGGTCAGAATTTTGATGATCAGCTCTCCACCCATGCCGAAAATCATAATATGGTCGGGATGAAAGCCCTCTACGCCATGAAGTCCGTCGGTGCGCATGGTTTCGATCCGATCCGTGAGCCTCGCCGCCGCGATATTGGCGCGCGCGCTGTCGATCGGCCCTTGATTGATATCGCACGCGAGCGCGCGCGCGACAATCCCCTCCCGCACGAGAAAAATGGGGAGATAGGCGTGGTCGGTTCCCACGTCCACCACGCGCCCTCCACCCGTCAGATACGGAACGGCGCTTTGCAGGCGGCTGTCGGGTATGAATTCTGTTTGCATATTGCTCCTCTGATGTCGAAAATGCGTCGGGATCAGCATCATAACTTTTCCCAACGCATCCTCTCTTTTTTCTTTATTTCTTCTCTGCGAAGAACTTGTTGATCTGCTCTACAAGAGCATCGGCATCGGTTCCGTGTACCGCACATGCATCCTCAATGGATTCTCCTCTGGAGGCAGGGCAGCCAAGGCAATGCATACCGATGGCAAAAAAGAACTGTGCAGTTTCAGGATCAAAATCCAGAACGTCACCGATAATCGTCTTCTTGGTTACAACCATGGTTTCATTCTCCTTTCCTTAATATGTACCGACCGTGTCGGTATCCGCTTTTTATTATACCCTATTTTCTCTTTTCTGTCAATCACTCCGCGCTTTTTTTCAAGAAATTCTCTCAAAAAATTATAAATGCCAATCCCTTTTACTTGACAACAGGACAAAAAACTGTTATACTATAAGATGGAATAAGATGTCGCAAGGACGGAAAGGAGAACGCGTGAGAAAAGCATTTACGGACGTGGTCGAAAACGACCGCCTGAAAGAAAGCCTGTGCGAGGATATTTCGGCAGGACGCCTCTCACACGCGTACATCCTTGAAGGCGCGCGCGGCTCGGGCAAGCATACTATAGCGTTGCGCATTGCCGCAGCCCTTGCATGCCACCGTCGCAAGGACCATGACACCCCTCTCCCCTGTGGGAGCTGCCCCTCCTGCCGCAAGATCCTATCGGGAAACTCGCCCGACGTCATCTATATCAGCCGCGAGGACAAGGCAACGCTCGGTGTGGACGCGGTGCGTTCCCTTAAAAGCGATGTGTTCATCGCTCCCAACGATATTGACGCCAAGGTCTATATCATCGAGGACGCGCATCTGATGACCCCGCAGGCACAAAACGCGCTGCTCTTAACACTTGAGGAGCCGCCCTCCTACGTGCTGTTTCTCTTGCTTTGCGAAAGCGTTGCGCCTTTGCTTGAGACCGTGCGAAGCCGCGCACAGCACCTTCGCACCGAGCCGATCCCGACCGATACGATCCGCTCCCATCTGCTTGCCACAGTACCCGAGGCAAAAAAGCTTTCCTCGGCTGAGCCCGCTGATTTCGCGGAGCTGTTGGCGGCGGCGGACGGTAGCATCGGACGCGCGATCGCGCTGCTGGATCCCAAGCTCTACAAGCCGATCGTAACGCGCAGACAAGCTGCCAGAGAATTTGTTCGGCTTTGTACCACGGGCACACGCAATTCCGTCGCGACCATGCGATACCTGAACGGGCTTCCGCAAAAGCGCGACGAGCTGATCGAGCAATGCAACGAGATCCTCTCCTGCCTGCGCGACCTGTTGCTCTGCAAGCAAACGGAGGATGCACCGCTCTGCTTCTTCTCGGATCGCGAGGAGGCGTGCTCCGCCGCATACGGCTTTACAACGCCGACGCTGCTAAAGCTCTGCGACCGCATACTGGAAACCGTTTCGCGGCTGCGCATGAACGCAAACGTGCGGCTGACGCTGATCGACATGGCGGTTTCATGCGCGCTTCTGCGTCCGTTTTGATCCGAGAAAACCGAACATATACCCCAAGAAAGGATGAATTCCATGGAAGAAAATAAGACCCCCGTTCCCGCGCAGGAATCGGGTAACAATCCCCCCGCGGGAGGCGAGCATCGCGCGCGCCGTCGCGGACATCGAGGCGGAAAAAAGCACAACAAGCACCGCGGTGAAAACGCAACCCCCGCCGCGCAGAACGCGTCGCCCGCAGAAGGTGAAGGAAAGGCGCGCGACAACCGCTCGGAAAGCCCGAAAAAGCCCGAGCAAAAGAATGGTGAGCAGAAAAAGAACGACAAAAAGAACGATCGCCGCAACAAAAAGAACCGCGACCGCAGACAGAATCAGCACACGCGCGATCGCATTTCCCAAAAGGACGATATTTATGGTGACCCCAAGGAGGAGCGCGAGCTTGCCGAATGGCGCGCTAAGATCGTACTGAACGCGCAGCCCGCTAAAAGCGAGGAGCCCGAGGCCGAAGAGGTGATCGAGATCCCCGAGGGCACCGATCTGTTTGAATCCCCCGTCATGTCCGCGCCCGCACAAAAGGACGAGGAGCAGGTCGAGGTGGTGGGCATCCGCTTCCGCTCGGCGGGCAAGATGTATTATTTCGCGCCGAACGGACTGCAGATCAAGAAGGGCGAGTTTGCCATTGTAGAGACCGCGCGCGGCCCCGAGTTTGGCGACGTGTGCCTTGGAAACACCATGGTCAGCGCCAACGAGACCGTTTCTCCCCTGCGTCCGGTTCTTCGTGTCGCAACGAAGGAGGACGTGGCACACAACGAGGAGAACCGCAAAAAGGAAGCTGAGGCGCTGGTGATCTGTCAAAAGAAGATCGCGGAGCATAAGCTGGAAATGAAGCTGATCGAGGTGCAGTACGCCTTCGACAACTCCAAGCTTCTGTTTTATTTCTCCTCCGAGGGGCGCGTAGACTTCCGTGATCTTGTCAAGGATCTGGCATCGGTCTTCCACACGCGCATTGAGCTGCGTCAGATCGGTATCCGTGACGAGGCAAAAATGCTTGGCGGCATTGGCGCATGCGGAAGAATCCTCTGCTGCTCAACCTTCCTGCCCGATTTTGCACAGGTCTCGATTAAAATGGCAAAGGAGCAGGGACTTTCTCTCAACTCCACGAAGATCTCTGGCCTTTGCGGTCGACTGATGTGCTGCCTACGCTTTGAATCCGACGTTTACAGCGCCGAGCACAAGCTGACCCCCTCGGTGGGCTCCACTGTTAAAACCGAGGACGGCATCGGCAACATCATCTCCACCAATCCCTTGGCTGGCACCGTTCGTGTGCTCCTCAAGGATTCCCCCGACACGCCGCCCAAGCAATATCACCGCGATACAGTCACGGTCCTTCCCAAGGAAAAGCCCCGTCAGGGCTCGCAGGAAACTGATCGGGCAGAATAATCACCCATGATTTTCCATTCCTTCAAGGACTTGGAAGCGATTGGCTCGTTCGACGAAATTTTTTAAAAAAATTGCGAAAAAACAGTTGCAAAACCAAAAAAATATGTTACAATATAAGTGTCCTACAAAAACTATCAGGAGGTATTGAAACATGGCATACAAGATTAGTGATGATTGCGTAGCATGCGGTGCTTGCGTTGCAGCATGCCCGATGGATGCAATTGCAGAGGGCGACGGCAAGTACGAGATCGATGCAGATAAGTGCATCTCTTGCGGTGCTTGCGCTGACGAATGCCCCGTTGGTGCTCCTCAGGAAGCATAATTACATCATTTGCAACCCCAAAGAGCGAAGCGGGCGGTGTTCTCATCGACCGGCTTCGCTCTTGCCATTTTTACCCCCAAAAAGGATGTATCAGCATGACCGACAATCAAGTGACACGCTCGCCGGATGAGATGATCGACACGGTCAACGAGCAGATCCGCCTGATTCGGCGCAAAAACGGACTGACATTTGGCACCGACGCCTATCTGCTGGCAGCATTCGTCCGCCCACAGCCGCACGAGACCGTTGTGGATCTCGGGAGCGGAACGGGGATCCTTCCCCTTCTGCTTCTGGCGCGAAATAAGGTCAAAAACGCCGTAGCGGTCGAAATCCAGGAGTGCTTTGCCGACCTGATCCGAAGGAATGCCGCGCTCAACGGCGTGAGCGATCGGATCCGCGTGCTTTGCGCGGACATCAGAGACCTTCACCCCGCGGATACGGGCGGTGAGGTCGCACTGGCAATCGCCAATCCCCCTTATATGAAGGTCGCCTCCGGAAAGCGGAACGAGCACGATGAAAAATTCGTCGCGCGACACGAGGTGTTTGGAGACATCCGTGATTTCTGCAACGCCGCATCAAGAGTGCTCAAGCATGGCGGTCGATTTGTGTGCGTTTGGCGTCCCGACCGACTGACCGAGCTCCTTGGAGCGATGTGCGACGCACGGCTTGAGCCAAAGCGCATGACGTTTGTGCATGCGGACGAGGAAAGCGAGCCCTCCTCGGTACTGATCGAGGCCGTCAAGGGCGGTGCTCCCTCCCTGCGCGTCTCTCCCCCGCTCCTGCTTCACGCAAGCACGGATAAAAACGGGCAACGGGCTCTTAGCGCGCGGGCACAAAAAATTTACGATACCTGCTCGTTTTCTGATTAAATCTGCCAATCGGTGCAGAAAATAACGATAGAAATAAAAAAATTATTGATAAAGGAGAAATGAATTATGTCTAAAGGTACTATTGCAAAATGGGTCGTTGCTTCCATCGGCTTTACCGCCGTTGCTGCTTTTACCGCAGGCGTGATCTACCAGATCAACGCGATCAAGAAGCTCAACGTTGACCTCGACGAGGAAGAGGAAGCGGCAGACGAGGCCGCAGAGGAGATCGTTGAGATCGTGCTTGAGGAAGCTGCTGACGAGGCAGAGGCTGACGCAACCGAAGCATAAGGAATGCGGAGAGGACCCTTACGGGTCCTTTCTCCATCAGAAAGAATGGAACATATCAAACGAATTTTAAGCTATACGCGCCGCGCGCTTGACGATTATCAGATGATCGAGCCCGGTGATAAGATCGCCGTGGGGGTGTCCGCAGGAAAGGACTCGCTCACGCTTTTGTGCGCCATGGCGGAGCTGCGGCGCTTTTATCCCGTACCCTTTGAGCTGGTGGCGATCACGGTGGATATGGGCTTTGAGGGCGGCATGGACTTTGCCCCCGTCCAAAGGCTGTGCGACGAATTGAACGTTCCGTATCACATCACGCACACCGAGATCGCAAAGATCATTTTTGACGTCAGACACGAAAAATCCCCCTGCTCGCTCTGTGCCAAGATGCGCCGTGGCGCGCTCCACCGTGCCGCAAAGGAGCTGGGATGCAACGTCGTGGCCTTGGGACACCACTTTGACGACGCCGTGGAGACCTTTATGCTCAATCTCTTTTTCGAGGGACGGCTTGGGTGCTTCTCGCCCGTGTCGTATCTCTCGCGCATGGAGCTGCGTATGATCCGCCCCATGGTGTATCTGCCCGAAAAGGACGTGCGCTATTTTGCCTCCAAGGTCGTGCTTCCCGTCATCAGATCCCCGTGTCCCGCCGACGGAAACACGCAGCGTGAGGAGATGAAGCAGCTGCTGGCGCGCCTTGACCGCGAGCATAATGGCCTGCGCTACCGCATTTTCGGTGCGATGCAGCGTGGTGAGATCGACGGCTTTAAGGTCGCCCCCGGCATGCAAGGCATCAAGGCGTACGAGGATGACGGCTCCACCGCTGAATAAAACAACCTGCCCCCACCATTCGGCGCACCGTCATCCCGTAGGGCGAGCGAGTGGCAACGAGCCATCAGCGATCTGGGCAGAAACAGACTCTGTACCGCACAAACGAAACTTCACCACGCACAAGCCCAAAAAAGAAAGGACAAAGCAATGAACTTTTTACCGCTTTCGCGCGCCGATATGGAGGCACGCGGCTGGGATAGACCGGATTTTGTATACGTGACGGGCGACGCATACGTCGATCACCCGTCCTTTGGCGTGTCCATTATCTCGCGCGTTTTGGAGGATGCGGGATACCGCGTGGCGATCCTCTCTCAGCCCGACTATAAAAGCTGCGACGCGTTCCGCGAGTACGGAAAGCCGCGCCTTGGCTTTTTGGTCACGTCTGGCAATATCGACAGCATGGTGGCGCACTACACCGCCGCCAAAAAGCGGAGAAGCTTTGATTACTACTCCCCCGGCGGCGAGATGGGCAGGCGTCCCGACCGCGCGCTGATCGTCTACTGCAACCGCATCCGCGAGGCGTACGGTGACGTACCGATCGTCATCGGCGGCCTTGAGGCATCTCTGCGCCGCTTTGCGCACTACGACTATTGGCATAACAAGGTACGCCGATCGATCCTTGTGGACAGCATGGCGGATATTTTGACGTACGGCATGGGAGAAAAGATCCTGCTCCGTATTGCAGAGCTGTTGAACCGCGGCGTGCCGATCAAAAAGATCCGCGACGTGCGCGGATGCGTTTATCTTTGCAAGCCCGAGGATGCCGTGCACTACGAGGTAGCGGCAACCTTTGACTATAATGAGCTCAAGACCGATAAGCGCAAGTATGCAGAGGCATTCGGCGTGCAATATAAGAACCAGGATTCGATCAACGGGCGCGCCATTTGCGAGCTATACGACGGCAAGATGCTGGTGCAAAATCCGCCCATGCCCCCCTTGGAGCGTGAGGAGCTTGACCGCGTGTACGCGCTCCCCTATATGCGCGATTATCACCCCACGTACCGCGAAAAGGGCGGTGTTCCCGGCATTGAGGAGGTCAAATTCTCGCTCACGCACAACCGCGGCTGCTTTGGCGGCTGCAACTTCTGCGCGCTCGCCTTTCACCAAGGACGTACGGTGCGCTCGCGCAGCATCAAAAGCGTTGTGGAGGAGGCGCGCAAGATCACGCAGCTCCCCGATTTCAAGGGCTACATACACGACGTAGGCGGCCCTACGGCGAACTTCCGCTACCCCGCCTGCGACAAGCAGCTGAGTGACGGCGTCTGCGCCTCGCGCAAATGTCTTGCTCCAAAGCCCTGCCCCAATATGAAGGTCGACCACACCGAATATCAACAACTGATTGAAGAAATCGAGGCACTGCCGAAGATCAAAAAGGTCTTTATCCGCAGCGGCATCCGCTTCGATTATCTGATGGCAGACCCCGACGATGCCTTCTTCCGCAAGCTCGTCCGCGACAACGTCAGCGGTCAGCTCAAGGTCGCGCCCGAGCATTGCTCTGCGGCGGTGCTTGCCTGCATGGGAAAGCCGAATTTTGAAGTCTACGAGGGCTTTCGCAAAAAGTTCTTTGAGATCACAAAAGAAGCCGGCAAGGAGCAATATCTCGTCCCCTACCTCATGTCCAGCCATCCCGGTAGCTCTTTGAAGGACGCGATCGAGCTTGCCGTGTGCCTCAAAAAGAACGGCTACGCCCCCGAGCAGGTGCAGGACTACTACCCCACCCCCGGAACGGCATCTACGGTCATGTATTACACGGGAATCAACCCCTTGAATATGAAGCCCGTATACGTTGCGACCGACTACCGCGAAAAGCAGCTCCAGCGCGCCTTGCTGCAATACAACCGCCCGCAAAACGCGGAGCTTGTGCGTGAGGCACTCACACGCGCGGGACGCACCGATCTGATCGGCTATAGCGCGGACTGTCTGGTACGCCCCGCAACGGGCAGCACGCCGCGCGACCGCGCAAAAGCACCCGCAAGCCGCCGTGTTCAAAGCGGACACGCATCGGCACATTACGGCAAGCGCGGTGACACGCAGAAAAAGAATCCGTCACACGCAAAATCGACCACCAAAAGCGCTCCCGCAAAGAAAAAAACGCCGAAAAAGCGATGACGTATGCAAAAAAGAGGAGAATTACCCTTCTCCTCTTTTCTCTTTTTTTAAAAGCACGTCAAGCGCGTATTTGATGGGAATCGCCACCACGGGGCCAAGTATCATGCCGATGATCCCGAACAGCGAAAAGCCCGCATAGGTGGCAAAAAGCATGACGATTGGGTGCAAACCAAGGCTCTTTCCCAGTAGGCGCGGCTCGAGCGCTTGCCGCACGAGCGTGATGATTAAATAGAGCAAAATCAAGCCAAAGCCCACGTAAAAATGCCGCCCGATCAGCATCACAACGCTCCACGGCAGAAGCACCGTGCCAACGCCCAGCACGGGCAAAAGATCCAACACGGCGATCAGGAGCGAGAGCAAAAAGGCGTAATCCACTCCAAGGATCAAAAGCCCCGCCAACAGGAGCGAAAAGGTGATCAAGAGCAGCCAAAGATAGGCCTTGATATAGCGCGCAAACAGACCCCGCCCGCGCAACCGTACCGCGCGCATGCGTTGATGCCAACGGGCGGGAACCAGCGTCCGTATCGCTCCGCAAACGCGCTCCCAATCCACGCAAAAGTAATATCCCGCGATCACGGTCAGAACGATCACAAACAACACCGTCGGCAACGAGGACAACAGGCGTGCTACAAGTTCGGGAAGCCCCGACGCAATGGCGGACAGCAGACTCCCGACCATGTCCCCCGCCATTTCGTACAGCTTTTGCCGCAAAGCTCCGTTGGGCGTCTCGATCCCCCAACGCTCGGACAAGGCCTCCAGCCACGTCCCCGCCGCGCCCAAGGCATCCGTAAGCCCACCATCCGAAAGTAAACGGTTGACCAGCCCTCCAAGCTCCGAAAGCAGGCGCCACACGGCGGTAACGATCCCCCACGCGCCCAAGCCCACCGTTGCAACGAGCAACAGCGCCGCGCACAGAGGCTGCGGTAAGCGAGAAACGCGCGAAAGCTTTTGGGAAAGAGGACGCAACATCCATGCGATCAGCCACGCCAAAAGGAATGGGAGCAAAATTGGGAATGCAAAGCGTAAGGCACAGTACGCAAGTGCTGTGCCAAGGCTGAAGGTTAAAAGGATCGCGCTCCATCTCTCCCAATTTACCCGTTCCATGCTTTCCCACCTTTCTTTTTTATTATCTTATCCGAGAGGACGTTAAATTATTTCTCAAAAAGCATAAACCTCTTGACAAGCGGACGCTTTTTTGATAAAATTCTATATAGTGAACAATAGAAAGGAGCCCATCATGGCTAAAAACACCAGTGCCAGCCGCGAGCGCCGCGAACGCGCCCAGCAGCTCGCCCGCGCGCAAAAGAAAAAGGAGCGCATCATTCTCATTTCCGCGATTGCCGCGCTGATCGTTATCATCGCGGTCGCGGCGACCCTTATCATCATGAACCTACCCAAGGATGAAACAACCAATACCGTCTGCATCAACGTGACCTACACCGATGCCGCAGGTAAAAAGCACACAGGCGACATCATCGTGGAGCTTGACCCCGAAAGCGCCCCCATTACGGTTGAAAACTTCAAAAAGCTCGTATCCGAAGGCTTTTACGACGGCTTGATCTTCCATCGTGTCATCGAAGGCTTTATGATCCAAGGCGGTGGATTTGATGCCAACATGAAGGAAAAGGATGCGGACTCGATCAAGGGTGAATTCTCCGCCAACGGCGTCAATAACGGCATCAAGCACGTGCGCGGAACCATTTCCATGGCACGTACAGACGTTTACGATTCCGCATCCTCGCAGTTCTTTATCGTGCATGAGACCAGCGACAACAACACCCAAAGCCTTGACGGCTTGTACGCGGCGTTTGGTCACGTAACGAAGGGAATGGAGATCGTGGACGCGATTGCCGCGCTTGAAACGGATTCGAACGATCAGCCCACCAAAAACGTCGTGATCAACTCCATCACGTTTGTAAAATAAAATCCCAGAGCACAGCAATAGCGGTGCTCTTTTTGTAAAGCGAAAACCACACGTGCTTAAAAAAGCTATTGCCGATAAGCAGAAATCAAATTCAGAAAAGAGGCAGGATGTTTTGTTAAAGAGCCCTCCTCCGGAAGGTAGCGAAGCGACGGCGCGGTAATGAATAACACCACGGTGTGGTGTCAGAACCGCGGCGTGACCGAGCCGAAGCGAGAAGGTGTCACGCTTTAGCGTGACGGGGAGGAGCCCGCGCAACTGTGGGAGCGCACACCCGGACGGCGCGCAGATTTGTTCCTGCCCGCAGGCTCCTTCCGTCATTTTGCAAACAAAATGCCACCTCCCTCTCAGAGGGAGGCTCAAAAGCAACTCGTTTACGTATATCTTGTATACAATGCATGCGTTATATAACCCACGCGTCTACAAGGCACGGATATTCTCATTATATAATGTTTATATTATATAATGGAGGTATCTATATGCGCGTTCGTCTTGATGAAATTTTAAAAGAAAAGGGAAAAAGCAAATATTGGCTCTATATGCAATTGGGGCATAGTTATCAAAACTTCAACAATCTGTACTGCAATCGCACAAAGGGTATCAAATTTGAAACAATTGAAGCCCTGTGCGACATTCTGGAATGCACGCCGAACGATTTGTTCGTCGAATATCACAAAAAGCAGGAAGATTAACCTATGCTCGTTTTGATCACAGATCGCCCAACGATCACTCGCGCGCTGCAAGAGGCCTTGACCGCGCGCGGCGTCTATCTCTTTCACGAGCCCTCTGAAACGGGGGCTTTTATCTGCGCGAAAAAGGATACGGGCGGCGTGATTTTGGACTGCGTGCCCGATCTTGCACGCGGCGAGGCACTCTGCCGCACGATCCGTGCCGCCGACCCCGACATGCCCATTGCCGTCATCGTTCCGCCCGAAAGTGTTCCCGATCTCCCCGCGGACCGCATTTTGCGCGACGGCTCCGTCGCATCTCTTTGTGATGCCGCTTGGGCGTTCTGCCTCTCGTGCGGCTGGCGCGAGCGTCCGTTTTCTACGTTCGAGCTCTCGATCGGGCTCCGCCCCGATCAAACCGTTTATATGGGCTATCCGTTCCCACTCTCGCCGCGCGAGCACGCGCTTTTGCGTTGCATTTTTTACCGCTCTCCGGCGCCCACAAGTGCCGATGATCTGATGTCGCTCTGCTATGCAAACGAGTGCCTTGGAATTTCGAACGTCGGCGTTACCGTGCACGCCATCAACCGTCGCGCGGCTGAAATCGACCCCCGCCCGCTGATCGTTAACGTCTACGGCAAGGGCTACCGCCTGCGGGATGGGATTGTGTGAGGGGGGGTTTTGTAGGGAAGGGGTATTTTTGAAAAAAATCCCCCTTCCCCACACCCCATCCCCAAAAACTTTTACCAAACGAGTGATTGCTTTCCCAATCGAGGGTGCACGTCATTGTGCGCCCTCTTTTATTTATGTGTTGGTGAATATGTTGTGGTTAAAACTATCTGCCCTTGCAAAAAAGCGCAGAAACATCATTACGTGCGGGCGAGCGGCAGCGAGCACAGAGATCGCGACGTAGAAACAGAGTCTGTATAGCCGAAGAGAGCCGAACTCATGCGGTTTTATGTGGCAAATATCCGCGCCTGCTACAGAAAAAATTCTTGCAATATCTTATATTGCTTTCACATTTTTTCCTTGCATCCGACGAATATTTGCTCACGTAAAACTGCGTAGCACCCTTCGGCGTTGAATTTTTTGATGGATTTTGTCAAACGAGTCGAAGCAAGATGCGCATCTTGCAAGGCGAGATTTGGCGAAAGGCGCAAAAAAGTCTCGCCGTAGGGCGTATGTGTTCGGCTCTCTTCGGCTATTGCACAACGGACTTTCACCAACACCGGGCACAAAAAAGGAACCGCTATGTTAGCGATTCCTGACGAGGGTACCTATTCTTTTTTTGGTGAAAGTTTTTGAGGGGAGCGCGAGGGGGACTTTTTGAAAAAAGTCCCCCTCGCATCGCGTCCTCACGCGCCCCCTTATCCTACCAAATACAACAATACGTCAACCATTTTTTCGAGTGATTCCACAGGGATAAACTCATGGACACCATGGAAATTCACGCCGCCTGTGGAAAGATTCGGGCACGGCAGTCCCATAAAGGAAAGGCGCGCGCCGTCGGTTCCGCCACGAACGGGTGAGACGATGGGATCGACACCAACCGAGCGCATGGCCGCCTTGGCGTTTTCGATCAGATCCATGTGATCAAGGAGCTTTTCGCGCATGTTATAGTAGCTGTCGCGCATCATAAGCTCGAAGCTGCCGCTTCCCCACTCACCGTTGAGATAATCGCACAAGCGCGCCAGAAAAGCCTTGCGCGATTCAAATTTGTCGCGGTCGTGATCGCGGATCAGCATGGAGACCGTTGCGGTTGTCTCGTCGCCCTGCATGTCCGTCACGTGATAAAAGCCCTCGTAGCCCTCGGTATGCGCGGGCGTTTCAGCGGGCGGCAGCATGGAAATCATCTGATTGGCCATCAAAATCGCGTTCTTCATGCGATTTTTAGCGGAGCCAGGATGGATATTCACGCCGTGCACAATCCATTTTGCCGACGCGGCGTTAAAGTTTTCGTATTCGATCTCACCGATCTCGGCACCGTCAACCGTATACGCAACGCTCGCGCCAAAATGCGCTACGTCAAAGTGATCCGCACCTCTGCCAATCTCCTCGTCTGGCGTGAATGCCACGGCGATGGCGCGATGCGAAATCTCGGGATGCGCGCAAAGATAGGCGCACGCACCGACGATCTCCGCGATCCCCGCCTTATCGTCAGCTCCCAGCAGCGTAGTGCCGTCGGTCACGATCAGCTCCTTGCCGACGTAGGCGTTCAGCATCGGATAAAGCGCGGGAGAGAGCTCCGCTCCGCTGTCCAGCGTCAAAACGCCGCCCGTGTATCGCACAATGCGCGGCTTGATATCCTTACCGCTGACCGCGGGCGAGGTATCCATATGAGCAATAAGCCCCAGCGTGGGCTCGTTCTCGCGCCCAACACTTGCAGGAAGCATGCCGTACACGTAGCCGTATTCGTCCATGCGCACGTCTGCAAGCCCCAGCGCTGTCAGCTCCTCGACCAGATACCGGCCGAGCACCGACTGACCTTTTGTGCTGGGCACGGTTGTACTGTCCTCATTTGAGGTCGTATCAAAGCTGACGTACTTTAAAAAACGCTCAATAACGCTCATACGTACCTCTTAAAACGCCCAGTTGCCGTTTTCAAAGATCGGAATGCGACGGCCATCGCGCGTGTTGGCGATGATCGAAAGATCGGACGTGCCGATCATGAAATCGACGTGGATCATCGAATCGTTGATGCCCTTATCGTAGCACTCCTGCATCGTATATTTGTCGTAATCCTTGATGGTGTTGGTAAAGCCGTGACCGACCGCCAAGTGGCATGCGGCGTTCTCATCAAAGAGCGTGTTATAGAACAGAATGCCCGAGTTGCAAATGGGGCTGTCGTAAGGCACCAGAGCGACCTCGCCAAGGTACGCGGCGCCCTCGTCCATCGAGATCATTTCCTTCAAAAGTGCCTCGCCCTTTTCAGCCCCCACCTCAACGGCGCGGCCGCCCTCAAAGCGCATCCAGAAGTTTTCGATCAGCTGTCCTTGATACGAGAGGGGCTTGGAGGAATACACGATGCCCTCGGCCTTCCCCTTCATGGGAGACACGAACACCTCCTCGGAGGGGATGTTGGGATTGAACACGATGCCCGAGCCCTGTGCGGTCTCATCGCCGCCCATAAAGAGCGCGTCCTCGATCAGCCCCACGGTAAAATCGGTACCGTTTGCGGACTTATACTCCAAGGACTCGATGTCAAGGCTGTTCAGATAGTCGCAGCGTGCCGAAAGATCGGCATTGTGCGCCCGCCATGCGGCAATGGGATCCTCGTTCGCGCGAGAGGTGTAAAGGATCGCCTCCCACAGCTTTTCAATGGCGCGGGACTTAGTTTCCCCGGGGAACACCTTTTTTGCCCACGCAGCGCCCGGAACGGCGGCAATACACCACTGGTATTTGTTTTCCATGGCATCGCGGTAAGGCTTGCGGATCTTGTATCTCGCCTGCATTGCCTTTGCCATTTTTTCCTGATTGACGCCCGAAAGTCCGTCGGGGTCATCGGAATCCAGCCAGATGGTGACGGGAAGCGTTTCGGACTCGTGCTTGAGCTTTGCGATCTCCCACTCCTCCATATGCGACAGCGTTTTGAGCGACGCCTTCTTCTGCGTGATCTTGGTCACGGGCTGATAGCTCCACTCCACGCGCACCTGGCGCGCACCGAGCGCGTAGCATTCTTCCACGACCATGCGCACAAATTCGGGCTGATCGAGGTCGGCACGGATAATGACGTCCTGCCCCTTTTGTACGTTACCGCCCATTTTTGCGATGAGCTTTGCATAATTTCTGAGTACCGTTTTTTTCATATACGAATCCTTCCTTTTTTCACGGATTTTTCCAATAACATTATACATGATAAGCGCGCTTTTGTCAATCATGAAGCGATTTTTCGCCTATATTATTTCCAATAAAAAAATCCTTGCAAATATTCGCGTAGATATTGACTTTTTAAGAAAGCTGTGCTATAATATGGGTAATTCTGATTGGAGGTATTCATCATGAAGCATATCGAAACCATTGAAACTCGTAACCTGTGCGAGAGCGCAAAGAACGGTGGCTGCGGCGAATGCCAGACCTCTTGCCAGTCCGCTTGCAAGACCAGCTGCGGTATCGCTAACCAGCAGTGCGAGAACAAGTAATTTGGCTTTCACGAAAAATGCCGCCGACTACGGCGGCATTTTTCATACACCTCTATTTTTGCAAAGGAAGTATAACATATGATCCATCAATATAAGCTTGGCGGCTATAATATCGTCCTTGACACCGCATCAGGCGGTGTGCACGTGGTTGACAACGTGGCGTATGACGTCATTTCGATGTTTGAAGAAAACGACCGCGACACCGTGATTGCGGCGATGAATGAAAAATACGTAGGCCGTGACGGCATTACCGCCGCAGATATTACGGAATGCTACGAGCAGGTCGAGGACCTGAAGGCCTGCGGCAAGCTCTTTTCCCCCGACACGTTTGAAGGAATGGCAGGGCATTTGAAGGAAAAGACCGCGGGCGTGGTCAAGGCGCTTTGTCTGCACATCGCGCACACCTGCAACCTCAATTGCTCCTACTGCTTTGCGAGCCAAGGCAAATACCATGGTGAGCGAGGCGTAATGAGCTTTGAGGTCGGCAAGCAGGCGCTGGATTTCCTTGTTGCGAACTCCGGCACGCGCCGCAACCTCGAGGTCGACTTCTTCGGCGGCGAGCCCCTGATGAACTTTGACGTGGTTAAGCAGCTGGTGGCGTATGCGCGCTCGATCGAAAAGGAGCACAACAAGAATTTCCGCTTTACGTTGACCACAAACGGGCTCCTGATCGACGACGACGTGATCGACTTTGCCAACCGCGAGTGCTCAAACGTCGTATTGAGCCTTGACGGGCGCAAAGAGATCCACGACCGCTATCGCGTAGACTACGCGGGAAACGGAAGCTGGGAAAGGATCGTCCCCAAGTTTCAAAAGCTGGTTGAGGCGCGCGGTGGCAAAAATTACTACATGCGCGGCACGTTTACCCACGCCAACCCCGATTTTCTCAAGGATATTCAGGTCATGCTTGACCTTGGCTTTAACGAGTTGAGCATGGAGCCCGTGGTCTGCGCGCCCGGGGATCCCTCGGAATTGACCGAGGCGGATCTGCCCGTGGTGCTGGAGCAGTACGAAAAGCTTGCCGAATTGATGCTTGAGCGCGACCGCGAGGGACGCCCCTTTACCTTCTACCACTACATGATCGACCTCTCCGGCGGCCCCTGCATCTACAAGCGCATTTCGGGCTGCGGCTCGGGCACCGAATACATGGCGGTCACCCCTTGGGGCGACCTTTACCCCTGCCACCAGTTCGTTGGTGAGGAAAAGTTCAAGCTGGGTGACATCTGGCAAGGCGTCACCAACAAGGAAACGCAATGCGAATTTGCGTCCTGCAACGTCTACGCGCGCCCTGATTGTCGCGACTGCTGGGCAAAGCTGTATTGCTCGGGCGGTTGTGCCGCAAACGCATACCATTCCACGGGCAGCGTAACGGGCGTTTACAAATACGGCTGCGAGCTGTTCCGCAAGAGAATGGAATGCGCCATTATGGTCGAGATTGCCCGCACGATGGCAAGACGCGCAAAATGAACACCCCGATCTGTGATTTTGTAAAGCGGTATGCCGAGAGCGGCACGCTTCGCCTTCATATGCCCGGGCACAAGGGCGTGGGGGCGCTTGGGGTGGAGCTGTTCGACATCACCGAGATCCACGGTGCGGACAGTCTGTTTGAGGCAGACGGCATCATCCGCGAGAGCGAGCGGAACGCAAGTGCTTTGTTTGCCTGCCCCACGTTTTATTCTACCGAGGGCTCCTCGCTCTGCATCCGCGCCATGATCCACATGGCCGCCACACACGCCAAGGAAAACGGTCGCACACCGTTGATTTGGGCGGCGCGCAACGCGCACAAGACGTTTTTGTCTGCCGTGGCATTGCTCGACGTAAGCGTGCTTTGGCTGGACGGACGGGAATCCGACTCCTATCTTTCCTGCACGCTTGACGCGGAGCAGCTGGACGCGCAGCTTTGCACCGCGTCGGAAAAGCCTACCGCGCTCTATCTGACCAGCCCCGATTACCTCGGGCGTCTGGCCGACATTTCCGCGCTCTCTGCCGTTTGTCGCAAGCACGGTGTGCTAATACTTGTGGATAACGCACACGGCGCGTATCTGAAATTTTTGCCCGATTCGCTTCACCCCATCGACCTTGGTGCCGATCTGGTTTGCGATTCGGCACACAAAACGCTCCCCGTGCTCACGGGTGGCGCTTATCTGCACGTCGGCGCAAACGCCCCCAAGAGCCTTTGCGCAATGGCCAAAAGCGCGCTTGCTCTGTTTGCGTCCACCAGCCCCTCTTACCTGATCCTGCAATCGCTCGATGCGGTCAATCCCCACCTCAACGGTGCATATTGCGAGGAGCTGCAAACCTTTTTTCCGCACGTGCGCGCGCTTTGCAACACCTTGCGCCAGGCGGGATGGGATTTGTACGGAGACGAGGAGCTGAAGATAACGCTCTCCACCAAATCACGCGGCTACACGGGAGACGAAGTGGCCGACGCCCTGCGCGCTTGTGGGATCGAGTGCGAGTTTTCCGACCCCGACTTCACCGTTTTGATGCTGACGCCCGTCATTGGACGCGAGGGGCTTGATGCGCTTCAAAAATCGCTTGCGTCCCTACCGCCGCGCGAGCCGATCAAAGTGCTCCCCCCCACACGTACGCGCAAAGCCGTGCGCGTGTCGATCCGTGAGGCGATGCTCTCCCCCATGGAATGCATTTCCACGCAAAACGCGCAAGGGCGCATTCTGGCTTTGCCGTCGGTTGCCTGCCCCCCCGCCGTTC
The DNA here is from genome assembly GCA_045661185.1 of Eubacteriales bacterium. GTDB lineage: Bacteria > Bacillota > Clostridia > Oscillospirales > CAG-272 > UMGS1865. Next base: position 23,107 of record JAZRFD010000092.1, read on the forward strand.
CGATTCTGATCCCCGGCGAGGAGATCGACGCGAGCGCGATCGACGCGTTCCTTTATTACGGTATTTCCGATTGCTACGGGATAAAATAAAAGGACGAGAAATTTCTCGTCCTTTTTGTTGTTTTTAATTGGGAATCGCACGCTCGTTGATCAGATCCTCAACGTAGCCGTGCAGGGTTTCCAAATAGCTTGCGTTCACGTAGAAACGCCCGTACTCCGAGCCGATCGGGTCTCCGTCCTCATCCAACGTGCGGATCGTCAGGATCGCCTTCTGGTCGGTGTATTGATAGAAATTGATCTCAACGTTCCACGTCTTGTTTTCGGTGTTGACCATCACATCCTCGCCAAGCTCGCGGTCGTAATAATAGTATCCGTTAAAGAACTTTGCCTGGTCCTCGGACTTGATCCTGATCGTAGCGGTGGGATCGGTCGCGTCAATGAACTGACTCACCGTCATGCCGTAGCGATCCAGAAGATCCTTTTCCTTAACATCGCCCTCAAGCACATAGCTGATAATCGCCAGGTGCAGGCGGCTGTAGTTTTGCTCCGCGCTGGTCATCTCATACAGCGTTTCACCCGTTACGTCGCTCTGGTAAGGCTTTTTGATCGTATAATCGAGCAATCCGTTGTTTTTAGAATATTGATCACACGAAACCTGCGGATTGTTACCTCCAACGCTTACCGTAGTCTCAAGTCCCTCCTTATAGCGGTAAACGGGCTCCCCGAACTGGCGGTTCACGGCGATGTCTACCTTCTGACCGTTGACCGTGCCGACAAAGTAAAGCACACCGTCGCGTCTGACGATATCGTTATTGACGAAATCGGGAGTGACGCGCACCTTCTGCCCTTGGGCGTTCACGTAATAATAGGTCTCTGCGGTATAAATAATGTTTTCCTTTTTGGGATTTAAAATCGCCTCGCGATAGCTGACGCGCTCAACGGTATCAAAATCAATCCGCGCGCTGACCTCGTAGCGCGCTCCACCCGTCGTAATATAGTAGAGCTTCGTGCCGTCGCGCTCAAGATGTCCGTTTGACAGATCCACAGGCTTGAGCGTCTTAATGCCATTTTCCGTGGCAACGTAGTAGCAGTAAGCTCTGTCGTGATCAAGGGAGAAATTGTAGGTCTGATCGCCAAAGGTAAGCGTCATTTCCTGCAAATAAGAAAGATTGATCTGCAGGAAGTACTTCTCGTACCAATCGGCAACGTCCCACCTGATAAACGGCAGGTAGTAAGGCTCGACCTCTACGATCATGTCAAACGCTTGGGACGCCACGTAATAGTTTCCGTTCTCGTTTTCCACGGTCGAAATAAAGAGCAGATTATTTAAAAAGGTATTCGCACCGTCGGAATCATCCGGGTCAATGCCGTACTGAAGGGCCATGGCGTTTTTGTTAAAGCCGTATTCCTCAAGCGTATCGGCATCCAGCCCGAGCTTGACGCATCTGACATACTGGAGCGAAAAGAGCCTGCCAAGAACCTCCATTGTGTGGGAAGCGTTAATAAGGTACCCGTCCATCAGATCCTCGTCGAAGTTGCGATACGGGAAAGAGGTATCCATGGTGTACTGACGCAGCTCCAGCGGCTCGTAGGTCAGCGATACGATGCGCTCGTGATCATCAATATTGAATTGCTTCTCATTCCAATTATCGCTCAGCTTCAGGAGCATGAAGTTGTTTGCCATGCTGTGCGTGCTGACCGACACAGGATAAACCGCTTGGGGCTTGACCATGGATTCAACCGGCTTTAGCACCGTGTTTTTCAAATATTCCGCATTCAGAATATAGATGGAGTTCTTACCGTCAATCCGTACGTAAAAGCCATCTCTGGAGGGGGTCATATCTCCAATGTGGACAGTATACGACTTTTTCGGGTCAACGCGATAGGCCCGGCGACTTTCGCCGTCCACAGTCTCGGTTTTGTAGTCCACAACGGGCTTGCCGTCGGAATAAAGATCGTTTCCGTCGCTATCCTTCTTGAACAGCACGCCGCGGATGGTATAGGTTGCCACGGGCGTATCCAGACCGTACACCGAGTAGTCGATGCTTCCGTCCTCAAGCTTTGCCACATCCGATGCGTGCGTCAGCTTACGGGAAGCGGTCGTCCAGCCGCAGCCTACGACCAGTCTTGCATACAGATCGTTATCGTAGGAAAACAGTGCATCCTCAAAGCCCTCAATGTACGTGCCCTCGGGGGTATGGACGAACTTGTACGTACCGTGCTCGTTGGTAACCTCGATATCATAAAGGTAGGAGGACGAAATCTCGGGATAGAGCAGAATCATCGTGCCCGCTGCAGCCTCGTAATCGTCAAGTGATTCGGGGTCTACCAACGCGACCAGAGAGTATTCACCCGTTTCGGGGTCAATGAGATACTGGTTTCCGCTCTTAACGGCAATATAGACGTTTGAGACGTTCTCGCGCGTGGGCATGAGCTTGCCGTCGCTGTCGAACATCTTATACACACCGTCCTCGCGCTTGATCGTGTAGCGGTCACTGTATTCCTTTCCGTCTACCGTGTAGGTGTCGGTCAGATGGTACACCGAGATCAGCTGTGCCACGATCGTCCATACGATCAGGAGAGCGACCGTCACGCACGCCAGCGCAACGACGGCCCACTTTTGACGCTTGAAGGAGGACGCCTTTTTCTTTTGCTCCTGCGTGCGCGTCCAGCGCGCCTGCAAGCGCACATCCTCATCGGACTCCAGAACGGTATCCGCTGTGACAAGTGTGTCACCCACGTACCATCCCGCAAAGCGATATCCGCGTCGCACAGGTGTGGGGAGCGTTCCGTAAGGCTCTCCGCACACGGCCTCGCGCCCCGACTGCGACACGCTTCCCTTGCCCGCGTCGAATATTAAATTTACAATCGTTTCATCGGTTCTCATTTGGTTTTCTTGTATTCCCTTCTTTGATTCTCGGGCAGAATCTCTCCGCCGTCAAGGCTTTGGTTCAATGACGAACCCTTCTTCTGACCAAAACGAAGATGCCGGCACCCGCCGTGATCACTGCGGGGAAAACGGTCAGGAAGACCGTCATTCTTATAATAGAGGGCTTCACAACGGTTGCGCCCGTTTCTGCATCGGTCGTATGGAAATATTCCTCACCGATCGCGGGGTCGTACAGATAGATAAAGCTGATACCGACGGGATGGACCTCCTTACCGACATAGCGCAGCGTTGCCAGCATGGCATCCGTATTGCCGTAAGGAGTACCGTATTCGGAGGAGCCCAATGCCTGATCCGACACAAACGAGGTCGAGCCCACCGCACAAACGTAAGCGTTCTGCGTCACTGCGGTGTATCCCTGTCCCTCCTCGACCGTACGCGGCTGGCGCGAAACGGTCATTATGCGGAACACGTCAACACCGACAAGCTCGTCGCCGTTTTCCTTCGTCAGCACCTCTCCGTTTGCCACGACCTTGTAGTTTGCCATAGCCGTTTTCGTGCCGGCATGGAACATATCGAAGATCGCATACGCGGTATTGTTACCCTCGCGGTAGCCATAGCTGTAGCCCTCAGTTCCAAGGGTCTTGTCCGCCTGCACGTAGTTCAATTCAAAGTGTTCGGCGTATTCGATGCCGATCGCGTTGTCAAAGAAGATCTTGGGAGATGCCGCAGAGGAGATCACGTCGTACAGAATCGCGTTACCAAGCCCCTGGCCGGGCACGTACTGTGCCCAGAAGCGCTCGCCGTTTCCCGCGAGCTTTGCGTTGGGATCGCTGATCTGATAGTTACCGAGCACGGTGTTTCCCTCGGAATCCAGTCCCTCTGCCGTCTTGTACTGGATGCCCCAAACCTCCAGAAATTCTACCATATTAGGCAGCTTATGAAAAGGCGTGTCCGCATCGGCAAAGAACATATACGCGTAGGATTTGTTGAGGTATTCCGTAAGCTTTTTGCTCTCCGACACCGTGACGTCCGTGTTTCCGAAGGAAGAAACGAAATCCTTGGTGGGGTCAAAGGTGATAATGAGGCGGCAATTCTCGGGAATTTCCTCGTTGGCAAGATCCAAATATTGAATCTCGTAGCCCGCCCCCTCGATCACGTTCATAAATTCCTTGTATTCAGGCCAATTCTTGCGATCGCTCAAATCAAGCTTTTCAAAGGGCTCGCCGTGGTTGGTGGTCAGGCAGCAGATCGGACGCTCGGCACCCGTTACGTCAAGAATCTGCTTGACGAACTGCTTCTGCCCGTTGTAAGCCACGGGAATATTGGTGCCCGCATCGCTATCATAGGTGTAATAGGAGCGCACCGTGTTCACGCGGAACTCCGAGCCGCTGGCTACGATGACGTCGGTTTGAAAAATATTGGAATATTTGGTGCTTCTGTATTCATCCACAAGGGAGGGATTATCCCATACGTCCTTGTAGTCCACACGAATGATATCGGGGTATTTCTTTTGGAGCAGGAGTGCCGTGTGATACACGTATCTGGTCTGCTCGTTCCGCATCAGAAGGTCGGGCTCGGCGCAGAAAATGATGTCTACCTTAAGAGGGTCGTCCTTATCGCGGTTGGCCTCTGCGTTTTCAAAGATATAGTCAAGCGAGCTGACCGTTTCGTCCATCAGGGTATACAGCTGCGCGTATTTGCGCATTGTGTCCCCCGCGTAGATGTTATACGGTGAATCGGGCGTCAAGTCAATATACCAAAGTCTCCCCGAGCAAAGAGCGGTCATGCCGATATTCAAAAGCAGTACCGCGACCAGCACCGCTACGGTAATACCGAGCGATACAGAACCGTGGCGCAGCTTTTTCTGCCATCCGTTTTCATGATGATTCATGTTCCGTTCGTTCCTTTCTTGGGGATTTTAAGCACGGCGGCGTCTGACGAGGATCACCACGCCTGCCGCGGCAAAGACAACTGCGGGGATCAGCGCCAGCGTAAGCGTCCATGCAAAGATCTGCGCGGTGGTTGCCGTGCTGATATCCTGCACGAGGAAGGGCTTGACGGTCAGTCCCTCCGTCGTCAGATACGGCACACGCTCACCGTTTTCCTCGGTTGCGGCAAATTCGCTGATCAGTCGCAAAATGACGTCCGTGTTATGATAGACCGCCGAGCGCAGATATTTGGTGGTGGCAAACTGTACGGAGGAGAACGCGCCCACGTAGGAGCTGCCGCCATCCGCATTTGTCTGCTCGGTCACGCTTGCCATAATCGAGCCGCCGCCCGCGACCATTCGGCCGCCGACCCACGCCTCTGCCGTATCGCTCGTGCGATACAGAGGATACATCACGCGCGATCCGTCGGTGCTGCGGTAGGTGCCGTCCTTGTTGTCAAGATAGCCCTCGTTTGAAACGCTGAAGGAAGTCGCGCTGCGGAAAATAACAAATTCATGATCGGCCCCGATCAGATTTCCGTAACGCTCCGCCACACGCTCGTCCGCCACACCGTAAACCGTGGCGTTGTCCGAGGTCAGGGACTTGCCCGGGTCCTGAACGGTGTAACGGTAGGAAACGCCGTTGCTGTTCTTGTCGTAATCGCTCTGCACGCCCCACGCCTTCAGGTAGCGCTCAAAGTTGGGGAGCGTGGGCGTATTGTTGGAGAAGAATACCAAAAACGCGTTGCCGTCCTCGGAGAGGAACTCATCCAGGATATCCACCTCGGATTTTTCGGACATTTCCGCGGTGGTCACAAGATCGGTGCTGGGGTTAAAGCTGATGAGCAGCTCACAGTTTGCGGGAATCTCGTCCTTGTACAGATCAATATATCCCACGCTGTAGCCCGCCTCGTCCAAAAGCGTGACGAGCTCGTAATCGTAAAAGACCTCACCGTGGTTGTTCAACAGGCACGCGACGCGCGCCTCCTTGGAAAGTGCCGACATAATGGCAGAGGCAAGCTTTTTTTCACCCGCATAGCCCCATGCCTGCGTCATGGTTTGGTCATACACGAAGAAATCCGACGCACCGTACACACGGTGATAATCGTCACTGACCACGATGACGCTGTCAGAGTAAATATTCACGTCGATCTCCTCTCCCGTCAAGGGGTGGATCGTGGTCGTGTAATCCTCGATCGGCTTGGGATTGGCAAATACGTCGATAAATTCAACGTTCAGAGCGTCAAAGCGCTCCTCCAATTGTATAGCGGTTTGGTAGAGGTAGAAGGTGGTGGCGTCTTCCGCCTTGACGTTTTCCTCCGTGTCGCAAAACAGGATGGTCACCTCAGGTGTCGCTCCCGTTTTCCGCTTTGCGTTTTTGAATGCGGTATCCAGAGTATCGAAGCAATCCTCGGTCACGTCAAAGGCGATCTTGCCGATCATGGACGTGTACAGAGAATACCGTTCTGCCACAGAGGTCGCGAGCATGTTTGCGAGAATCGCCACCAGAATGACAAGCACAGTCAATGCTACCGACACACTGCCGTATCGCATTTTTTTGTTTCGGATAAGCTTTCTTTTCATACGAATCAATCCTCCGCGCGTCTATCAACCCCAACGGCGCTTTTCATATACGCGGATGGTCAGGAACACAAAGACAAACGCCAGCGATACGTAATACAGAAGCGCAGCATAGTCAAACAGACCTTGCGCAAAGTTCATGTAGCGGCTGAGGACCGACACCCAGCTGATCACAAAGCGGACCGCATACGCATCAATCAGGGGTTGTCCGTTGCTGTCCTTCAAGAGATTCAGATAGTTGAGCAGGATCATTGCCGCGATCACACCAATGGTGATCACCGCTGCGGAAAGCTGGTTTTCGGTCAGCGCCGAGATCAGCGTACCGATCGCGATCAGCGCAGCACCCATTAAGATCACGGCAACCAGGCAACCAACGATCTGCCCCGTCACGGGACCGATGTGGCTTGCCTCAAAGGTCTGGCCGGCTCTTTCGTTGGACGCAATGACGTAAAGCGGAATAAAGTTGATGCAGGAGAGCAGAACGCCGCCCAAAAACATGGTCAGCGCGGCAAAATACTTGCCCAGCACCATGCCCGTGATGCTGATCGGGGCGGTCATGAGCATTTGCTCCGTACGCATTTTGCGCTCCTCCGCAAACAGACGCATGGTCAGAAGCGGAATGAAGATGATAAAGGAGATGATGAGCAGAATGAAATACTGCGACGTGCTGTACGTGCCCGCGATGATCGTGGTGTAGCAGCAGATCAGTGCGGAGAAGACCAGAAAAACGCCGAGATAGATATATCCGATCGGATTGATGAAATAAGAGGTCATCTCTTTGCGGTAAATAGCTAACATAAAAATCCGTTTCCTTTCTTGTTATCGACGGTCAATCGTCATCCTCGTCGGAGATATTCTGTGCCGCCTCGCTTCTCTGACGCTGTGCGTCCTCAAAGAGCACGGCACCGATCTCCTGCTCCGCGCCCACGCCACGCGCTTTTCTGCGCGCGTTTCGATCCTTGGGGGATGCTCGCAGGAGCTTCTTTTCCTCGGACTTGTCCACGACCGAGATAAAGATATCCTCAAGGCTCATGCCAAGCGCCTCCATCCCCATCAAGGGCCAATGACGCTCCGCCAGCTGATAGAACAGCTTTTTACGGATATCCACGCCCGCATCGCTTTCGATCATGTAAGAATAGGAATCGCCGTCGCGATCTGCCAGCGCCTCGGCATAGCTGATGCCCGAGGTGGCGCGCAGCATAGCAAGCACATCCTTCTGCGGCCCTGCCACCTTGATATTGAAGCGGCGGTTTGCCGTCATGATGCGCGAAATGTTCTCGGTCTTTTCGTTTGCAACGATCTTACCCTTGTTGATGATCACGATACGGTCGCAAACGGCCTGCACCTCCTGCAAAATATGCGTGGACAGGATGACCGTGTGGCGTTTTCCAAGGCTTCGGATCAGGTTGCGGATCTCGATGATCTGCTTGGGGTCAAGGCCGACCGTCGGCTCGTCGAAGATAATGACCTTGGGGTTGCCGACAAGCGCCTGCGCGATACCGACTCTCTGGCGGAAGCCCTTGGAGAGCGTGCGGATCACCTTATTGTACATTTCCTTGATCTTTACGGTCTCGCAAATGGAGAGCAGGTGCTCCTTTTTATCCAGCTTGCAGCCCTTGAGGTCGTACGCAAAGCCAAGGTACTCCTCCACCGTCATGTCAAGATACAGCGGCGGCTGCTCGGGCAGATATCCAATCAGCCTTTTGGCACCGATGGGATCCTTGAGAATGTCAATGCCTGCAATGCACGCTTTTCCCGAGGTCGAGGAAAGATAACCTGTCAAAATGTTCATCGTCGTACTTTTACCCGCGCCGTTAGGCCCCAGGAAGCCGACAATTTCACCCTCCTCTACCTCAAAGCTGATGTCGTCCACCGCACAGTTCGTGCCGTAGTTTTTTACAAGATGCTCGATTTTGATCATAGAAAGTCGTTTCCTTTCTGTTGTTTTTTCCTTCATGAAGCCATCGCGGCACATCGCCGCAAAATTCTGCTTCCTATTATAGCTTACAATCGAAGCATATTTTATCATAAAAATATGAACGGGTAATGAATAGGAGCAAAAATCTTGTGTCCGTATTCGTCTTATGTGTGAAGATTCCGTGTATTTTATCAAAAAAATTGGTTTTGCTGCATAAAGCGTGCAAGGATGGCAAAAATAAAAGCAGAAACGGCGGCATCCATTCTCCGTCGTGCCAATTTCACAAATCAAAGGAGCAAAATCATGTGGAAAAAATGGAAAGAATCTGATTTCGTCAAAAAAATGAAGCAGGTGCGTGTCAACCGTGCGGTGTATATCTCCGCCGTAGTGATCCTCTTAGCTCTCTCGATCGTTTTGGCGGTGACCGTTGCCACCAACCGTGCCAAAAAAAACGCGGCTGATCTGTTGACAAAGCCGCCCGTGAGCGACCAGACCCCCACGCCCGACCCCGAGCAGCCCTCTCCCGAGGATCCCGACAACACACCGACCTCGGACCGTGTTCCCGAGCTGGCGCTTCCCGTTTCGGGCACACTCTGCAAAAAGCATGTTACCGAAACGCAGGTCTTTTCCCCGACGCTGGGCGAATACCGCGTACACCTTGGAATCGACATTGAAACCGAAGCAAACGCTCCCGTTTGCGCCGTTGCCGCGGGCAAGGTAGCACAGATCTGGGAGGACCCTATGATGGGCTGGTGCGTGGCACTTTCGCACAGCGGTGAATGCCTCACGGTATACAAAAATCTCGGCAAGGATATGGCAGAGGGCATCACCGTAGGAGCCACGGTCAAGGAGGGCCAGGTGCTGGGTTGTGTTGGCGAGAGCGCGATCATGGAGATCGCCGAGGAGCCGCACCTGCACATGGAAATGACGGTCAAGGGGCTTCAGGTCGATCCCTTGGATTATTTCAGCACGGCGGTGCTGGAAACGCTGACCGAAAACAGCATTTACGAGAACGAAGCCGCGAAATAAAAAATGGGCGTTGCGAAGTTGCCGCCCCATAAGGAAGTTTTGTATGTAGGAGGTATTGTGACCGATTTCGGTCACAATACCTCTTGCTGTTTTATACGGCTTCTTTATTGCCCTTGACTCTGCCGTGGAGCACGACGCAATCGTCTTTCTTGGCAGTAGGCAAGTCAATGATGCCGACAGCATTGTAGTAAATCTCAATCTTTTGTTTTCTGTGTCCGCTGCTCTTATCGGGAGCGTGGACGAGTATCTTATCAACCAAATCGTTTAGCATTTCTGCGGTAAGCTCCTCGGGATCGGTGTACTTGCGAACGTTGGCAAGCAGTCGCTTCAAGTCCTTCAACTGTTCCTCGCCGTTTTCAATCAAGTTTTCAAGCTCAGCAATTCTGCGCTTGACTTCTTCTTGCTCCTTTTCATATTCAGAAGAAAGAAGGTCAAACTTCGCATCGGTAATTCTTCCCATTACCATATCCTCGTAGGTACGCTTGAAAATCAAATCAAGTGTTTTGTCGCGTTCCTTCAAGCTCGCAATCTCTTTCCTTGCATTCGCTATGGTATGTTCCCGCACTCTGTCCGCTTTCTCAATCTCGTGGCTTACAAATGCTTCTTCAAACTGTTGCACATAGGTGAGCATTCCCTTAATATGCTTGAATACCAAATTTGCGAGCGTTTGCTGACGGATATAATGCACCGTGCACGTACTCGTGTCCTTTCGGTATTGAGAGCAGTTAAAGAAGTCTTTGCTTGCATCGAAATCTTTGGTAGTGCAATAATAGAGCTTTGAGCCGCAATCCGCGCAAAAGACCTTGCCGGAGAAGATGCTGACCTTACCCGTTGCCGTCGGTCTGCGCTTGTTTGCGCGTATCTTCTGCACGATCTCATAGGAGTTCTCATCAACGATGGCAGGATGTGTGTTTAAGAACACCATCTGCTTCTCTACGGGATTGTTTACACGCTTGCTGCTCTTAGGACTTTTGGTTGTCGTTCGGAAGTTGACCGTGTGACCGAGGTATTCAAGTCGCTCCAAGATACGCCCGATTGTCGCGTGATCCCACTTATAAGGGTTGCCCTTGTAGGGTTTACCTGCCTTTTCGGCAACATAAGCAGCGGGAGTTAGGATGTTTTCTTCTTTTAGTGCTTTTGCAATTTGTGCGGGACCAAAGCCACCGACACAAAGCTTGAAGATTTTTCTAACCACCTCTGCGGCAACCTCGTCGATTTCCCAAACATCCTTGTTTTCCGCGCTCTTAACGTATCCGTAAGGCGGCTTAGAGCATAGAGGCTTTCCGCTTTCCCCCTTCATTTTAAGGGTAACGCGAATCTTCTTCGCCGTATCTCTTGCGAAAAGCTCGTTGAAGAAGTTGCGGATGGGTGTCATATCGAAGTCGGTCTGTACCGCGGAATCAACTCCGTCGTTGATGGCTATGAAGCGAACGTCATTGTCGGGAAACAGCATATCGGTGTATAATCCAACTTGGAGAAAGTTTCTGCCAAGTCGGGACATATCCTTGACGATAACCGTGCCGATCTCTCCGTTCTCAATCATTTGCTCCATCCTACGGAAATCGGGGCGGTCAAAGTTTGTGCCCGAGTATCCGTCATCTACAAAGAATTGCAGATTTTTGAAGCGGTTTTTACGTGCGAAGTCGTTGAGTAATGCTTTTTGGTTGACTATACTGTTGCTCTCACCCTCACGTCCATCGTCTTGCGATAGGCGGCAGTAGAGAGCCGTAATTCTGTTTTCATTCAGTTGTCTGTTCAAATAGGCTCCTTTCCGACAACCGATACAGTATTATCGCTTGTCTTTATTATATCATATTTTTGAAAAGATTTCAACACTTTACAACGATAAAGTCTGCATTTCATTGTGAACTTTTTTCCTCCCTCATTCTTCGCATAATTTTCTGAAACAGATTTTCGGGGGCATCGGGATCGAAATGACCGACCACCTCGTAGGTCGTATGACCTTCCTCTGCTGTGAAATCAAACGTGGAAGCAGGGGTGTCATATTGTATCGAGATTGGTTTTCTCCCCGTTTCAACGATAGGCGGAGTAGGCAGTATCGGATTTTCTTCCCACTCTTTTTGAAGCTCCGCTAATCTTTCGTCGATATACTTTTCTAATTCTTTACTCATCCAATGTCCTCCTTATTGTTGATCTCGTTCATTTTGGCTCTTGCCATTGCCTTGCGTTCTTCGGTGTAGGGATCGGTGATGCGGTAAGCGAACCTTTTCTTGTCAATCTCAAAGGAAAGGTATCCAAGCTCGTCATCGTCGGTCAGCCTGCAAAGCGTGGGAAACTTCTTGGCAAAGGCAAGCAGCCGTTTCTTCAATGCGGTGTTGTGTGTCCGTATCACGACGGGCGCAGGTGTTTCATCAAAATAGATTTCGGTTGTCTTTTCATTCTTTTTCTTATTTGTAATCATAAAGTCCTCCTAATTTGGGTTGCTTTTTGAAGTAAGGCGTTTTTCGCTCAAAAAGGCTCGGTCAAGAGCGTGGAAAAATGCGGATTTTCCAATAGGAAACGCCTTGGTGGTGTGAGATACGATTTGAGGTGTCAGAAACGGAAATATGCCGTTTTTCTTCGGTCAAGACCGTAAAATCGCTTTTGCGGGCGGTAGCAAATTTTAACGGTCAAGACCGATATTTTTTACCTTGAATCCCAACCGTCGTTTCGTGTCTTTTGCTTGGATTTTTCGGGCGGCTTCGGGAACTCGATATGCTCAACTGTTCTTGCCACGGCGGTGCTGCGGTCGTAAATGTCCTTGCACATCTTTTGTTCCTTTCTTAGCGGCTTGATCTTCGCGGATATAGCGTAGATTTCTTCGCGTATCGGTTGCGTTTTCTCGGCATCCTTCATCCAACGGAGCTTGTTGCGAAGTGTCTGCCGTTCCTTACACAAAGCCGCGATTTGACCTTCAACCATTTTCTCGTGCCGCAGCAGATCATCGGTCGTGTTCAAGCCGTACTTGCCGAGGAACTTTGCGTGTTCGTTATACATACGCGCACGGCGCATGTCCTCTCTGATTGCTGCATAGACTTCGGGATTTTGCGGAACTGTTTTCTGTACCGCACCGAGCAGATAACAGTAATGAAGATAGAGTGCGTAAAGACCTTTCGGTTTCTCCGGCAAGGTAGGCTTGTATATCGGAAGTGCTCTTAACAAATCGTTACGCCAATTGTATGCCATTCGCGCTTGAAGCTCCGGCTCGGTATACTCCTTACCGAGCTTGTCCATACGAAAGAACTTGTTGTAACCGTATGGCTTGATGCGGAGATAGTTGCCGCGATATTCAAACTTGTAACCGAGAAGCTCCATCCGCTTATAAAAGCTTTTCAGAGTAACCTCGTATCTCACGACCGAGTCAATGTCCGCGCGTATCTGATCTCGTATCGTGGGAATACCTTGTTGCTTTGCGTGGACTTCAGCAATGTGCTTTCGGTTTTCTTTCTTCGGCTTCTCAATGACCGATAGACCATACTCCCTGCAAAGTCTGTCCGAGGTTTCGCGCATCAGCTTGTAGGTCGCCTTGCAATCGTGATACCGCTTGCCCGAAAATCCCGTTGCAGAAAGACAGAAGTGATTGTGTACGTGCCCCTTGTCAATATGTGTTGCAACGACAACGGGAAAGTCCTCGCCCCACAGTTCGTTGGCAAGCTGAACACCGATAGCGTGAGCAACGTCGGGTGTTACCTCGCCGGGCTTGAAAGATTGGTAGCCGTGGTATGCTTGGATGTCTGAGCTGTCCGTGTCCTCCAACAGCGATAACATAATCTCCTTGGCATTGTCGGGAGTGCAGTTGATACCCGACACAAATTTCTTTTCCTCCGTTGCAAAATGGTCGTAGGGCAGACCAAGAATTTCAGCGGCAAGCCTTTCCGCTTCATCAAAGCTTTTGTTTTCAATTTCTATTGCAGTTTTGTTCTTGTTCGCCACGTAGGCGAGCAGCTTACTGACGTGCGCTCGCACGTCCCAAATTTTAGTTGTTGCCAAACAGCTTCACTCCCTTCTTCGCGTACTCCTTTTGGATCTCTCCGCAGAGCTTCATCACCTCGTCGGCACAGCGTCGGTATTCAAGCTCGTCCACGTAGCCGAGTGAGTTCGCCTTCGCCGCGATTTGATTCATACTCACACCCAAGCGACGAAGCTCGCGCGTAAATTCCTTCACCTCCAGCGAGGGCGGTTCAATGGGGGCAATCCATTGAATGGTCATTCGGATATACTTGCTCAAATCCTTGTTGACCGTTGCCGCATCCTTACACAGCTTTTCGTATTCCTCGTCATTCAAAAAGAACTTAACGAGGTTCTTGCGCTTACGCCCGCCGACTGTGGCTGTCTTTACCTTTTCTTCTGTTTGCATCATTTGGATTTCCTCCTTCAATTTTTTCAAATTTTTGTTGCGGATTTTGATGTACGGGGGTCTGGGGTTCTCCCCACCTTTCGCATTTTGTGTCCACAAATGCAGTGCTTGTCAAGAAAAGTAGACGGACTACAAGTCCGCATCAATTTAGGGTAACGCCCCACGTCAGACTCGCCGTTCTTACCTTCCGAGAAAGCACACAAAATTGTTTTGACAAAACAAAAAGACCCGTACTTTTACATACAGGTTACGGGAGAAACACCAAAAAGCGAACGGCACTTGTTCGCTTAAAAAGGTGATCTCCGTGCCCTTTATGTAGAAAAAGTACGAGTCTAAAGACCTCGTGAACGCTCGTGCTAAGCGTATAAAAGACGGGACTTACACAGCTGCCCGCGGCACTTATAATCGTATTCAATTTGTATAAGGGATAAGTCAAACAGCCTAACTTATATTGAAGTAGGTCAGCTCAACTTATGGCTTAGAAAGAGAGCTTCGGCTCTCATTTGTAGGCATAAACAAGCGGCTTATGCCCACAAATCAGAGGTCAAGGCAGGACGGGAAATCCCGCCTTGACACACTCAAAAAACATTTATATTCGGTTGTATAAGATTAAGCTTGGCAGGCAATACTCATAATGGAGAGGTCTGCACAACTTACCTCTTAGGGAGCATCAGTATATCATATTGTTGCGAGCTTGTCAAGGGGAAATTTGTCTATACAAGTAAATTTTTCAAAATATTCATTTATGAAGACAGGCGTTGCCGAAAGAGCAACGCCTAAAATCATTTATCAATCGATGTAGCAATGGAAATACAATACCCATTTTCCATCCAAGTAACAAGGTCAGTATTTATATGTGTTTCCGAAAACAATCCCGCTCCAACAAACTTTCCATAAGCTTCTTTCTTTGTCCAAAGTTCAAAGAATCGATGCAAAACAGTATCGTTTAGGTAGTGGTTATAATTCTCATCATTAGGCAGACGTTCAAAGATATATCGTATTTCTTCTTCGCTAAAAATCCGTTTTACCGTGTTGAGATCGATAGGACGGATTTTTTCAATGTCAACTCCGACAGACTGAGTATCCACAGCACAAACAACCATATCTGCCGAGTGGCTGATGTTGAACTCTACGTTCAAGTCTTTCGCGTAAGGTTTACCGTGTTCTGTTATTTCAAAAACAATGCTTTCTTTCGGTACACCGCACCACTCGGAGATCGCTTTACGAGCCAGCATTTCACCCACGACAGTTCGCTTTTTATCATCTTCAAAGCGAAAGCGATCAACTCTGCGCTTCTTTTCTTCGCTCATCAGCGAATAGTAGTGTATGTAGCTCTCGTCACTCAACTCTCGAATGTTGTATTGATAAAATCTCATTGCTTATCAAGGAAAGCGATAACGTCACCAACGGTCTTGAAACTCTTAATCATTCTATCGGGAATTTCCACATCAAGCTCGTCCTCTACGATAGACGCAAGCTGAACGAGGTCAAAGGAGCTGAGTCCTAAATCGGCAATAAGAATGGTGTTTTCAGTTACCTCAATACTGTTATCGTCCATATATTCTCTGATGATGGCTGTAAGCTTGTCAAGCATTCTGCTATCCTCCTAAATTTCTCTTGATTTTCTTTGTTGTCGTTTTTGGGAACTCGGTATCCCTTATTACAACGCGCCCGATATTTCTAATCTGCGGCAAGTGCTGATTTACTGCTTGGATGTCGTCGTTTATTCTCGCTTTGGCATCGGCAACCTCTTCGTCAAGATATACCTCTGCAACAATCACGTTATCCTTGCCGTAGCAAATAACTTCTTTCACGTAAGGAATCGTATACATCTGCGCCTCAATTGACTCGGCAGGGATATTCTCGCCATTGCCAAGGATAATCAAATTCTTAATTCTTCCTGTAATATGTAACGTGCCGTATTTGTCGATAGAGCCAATGTCACCCGTCTTAAACCAACCGTCAACAAAAACTTTTTCGTTCTCGGCTTCGTTCTGATAATAACCAAGCATCACGTTATCGCCCTTTACAAGAACTTCGCCGTCATCGGCTATTTTGATCTCATTGCAGCACAGCGGTAAGCCTACGCTACCAACCACATTGAATTTATTACGGTTAACGGCAACAATAGGTCCACACTCGGTAATTCCGTAACCGTTTAAAACGGTGATACCAAAAGCTTTAAATCCCTCTATATATTTCGTATCAATAGGAGCACCGCCCGAAACAATTAGGTCAATATTACCGCCTAAAGCAGAAATAACAGATCTGAAAAGAACTCTACGCAAATCAATTCCGCACTTTAACAATGCATTGCTAATCTTAACAAGTACCTTCAGCAGCTTGTCCTTACCTTGCTTTTTCGCGTTTGCCCAGATGTTTTTATATAGTGTTTCAACAATAAGGGGCACGGCAAACAAATGCTGAGGTTGACACTTCTTAAAGTCGTCGGTGAGCCTTTTCAAGCTCTTGTTGATATATATCGTATATCCATAGAACATTACTGCAAATACGCTTGCAACTAAGCCGAAGGTATGGTGCAAAGGTAGCACTAAAAGCGATGTTCCCGTAAGTTCTACGTTACAGCAAGCACCGTACATACAAGAGCAGAAATTATTATGAGTCAGCATAACGCCCTTGCTTTTTCCTGTTGTGCCCGAGGTGTATACGATAGATGCAAGATTGTCTTTTTTGACTTCCTTGTTTATGTATTCGTTATATCCGTCAGCAATTAACCGTTTGCCTTGCTCAATAAATTTGGGGATATCGCGCATATTGATATACGTGATATTAGGTAACTTTGCTTGCAATTCTTCTGCAATATCTGCATATGTGTCGGAATATACAAGCACTTTGCTCTCACTATCTCTAAGCAACTCTGCAATACTGTCCGTATCCAACTCCTTATCAATCGGAACGATTACATTTCCACCACAAGTTACGGAAAAATGAGTTAATATCCACTCATAGCTATTCTCGCCGAAAACAGCTATGTGGTTTCCGTCAAACCCCTCGTGGAAAAGATATGTACCGAATGTCTCAACCTGCGTTTTGAACTCCGAAAAACTGATTGCTCTATCTTGCTTTTTTATTTGATATGTAAAAGCCGACTTATCTTCATATTTGTTCGTACAAAACTCAAGAAGTTGCTTAGTTGTGTAAACAGGTGTATGTGCGTAGTAAGGATATAATTTCATTTTGTTTCTTCGCCTTTTTCACAACGTTCTTTTTTGCAACAATAATTGAAATCGCAAGTTTTTTTGCTTTCCGTTTTGTTTTTTTCATGTCTCAAATACAAAACACCAAGTTCAGTTTCTAAAAGTCTTTGATAGTACGGGTACAATTCTTCAAAAATCAAATTCTTTAGACCATTTTCTGTATATTCAGAGCCTTTTTCCACAAACTGCTTTCCGTATGAAGATACGAGGAGTATTCCTTCAACAAAATTTTCAGCATTGTTTCCAAATAAAACTTTTATTGCAAAAACAGAACCAATCTTGTTATGATCTTCGTCGCGAGGACTCATATAATAATGTCCTTCATACGCAAGGTCTTTTTTATTATTATTAAATACGCTGTTTACCTTACCATCCTTTCCCTTGATCAAATAATTATATAGTGAACAATCTCTCTCAACAAATTTATCTAATTTAGTTCGAGTAGAAGCCTCTTTACCAACCACCCAACGCCAACTTCTATCTTTTTCACTTGCTCCCTCATAATCATAGTGATAGATGAAAGTAACAGCCATATATTCTTGATCAATAGATGTGATTTTTGCAATAGTATCTCTAAAATTTAAGCATATTTCGGCAATATAATCATGTACATCATATGGTATTGCACTTGCAGGAATACTATATTCTTTTTCACCTTCGCTATGATATGTTTTTTTGGCTATCTCATTTCTTTTTCTTTCACTCAATTGATAAGCATTAGTATATGCTGTACTATTGACTTTATTGGCTAATAAATTTTCTTTTTCTTTTTTGGAGTTACGATAAAATCGCCATATAAATATTACATCAATCAAATAAAGTAGACCTAACAAAATCCAACAAGCCGTTTTACTTAAGTGCTGTTCAGGAATTATTAGCACAGAAGGTATTAATGCCGGCGCAACTGTGCAAGTCAAAAATTCAACTAAAAAGTTTTTGTTTTTCATAAGACCTCTTAATTTAAATATCCTATTCTCTTAAAGTACTCAACATACTTTCTCAAATACTCAATATCGATATCCGACCACTCAAAGCCGAGTTGTTTCAAATATTGCACCGTGAAATCGTTTTCGATACGGATATTGCTATCGTAGTTGAGTTTGTCGTCCTCATCCATATCATTGATAAAGGTTTCAAAGATATGCTCCATACCTGTTTGCTTGGCGGTTTGCCGCAGGGTCTCGGTAAACTCCGCACCGCTGACAAGTTTGAGATTAAAGCCAAGCTCGTTGAATATGGCAAGAAGTTTATTAAAGTATACAACCTTTATGCTGTTAATGTGGAAAACTGTTTGCTCTATACTAAAATGCCGAGCAATTGTCATAACCGCACTTGCAGCTTCGTCTATCGGTGTAAATTCCGCATAATTAGTGTCTTTTACCAAATAGTCTGGGAAAATTCCAAGTTCTAATACACCTTTTACTCGCTGCAAAAAAGCATTAGATTCATAGTTCTTTTGGAACACACCGTCAGACAACCTGTTTGTAAGATTTCCCATACGCATAATGTTAGCCTGCAAGCCCTCTGCCATAGCATCAAACACAGCCTTTTCCGCTTCGAACTTGCTGCGTGCATAAACATTATCAAGAGGTTGTCCAATATACAAGCTACTCTCGTAGAAGTGTTTCTCGGTTTCACTTACATATCCGTCGAAAGCATCACCAAAAGTATTGCCCGAAACACTCAACGTAGAGGTATGTATTAGCTTTGCATTTGCAGACTTACAGAACTCAACCAGCCTCTTTGTCGTTTCTACGTTTGCCTCGTAGAAATATTGATATGAGCCATAATGCTTAACACTTGCCGCGCAGTTAATAACCGTATCAACATTGTCAAAAAGGGCTCTGTATTCTTCATCCGACAAACCGAACTTGTCCTTTTGAAGATCGGCACAAATTACCTCGATGCGCTCGTTGTTTGCATATTTATCGTCAAAATAGAAGCTGAGCAAGTCGTTCAAACGCTTTGTACTATCGGCTTTATCCTTGCCACGAACAAGGCAGTATGCAATTCCGCTGTCATTATCAAGATAATCCGCGAGAATATGTATACCGAGATATCCCGTAGCTCCGGCAAGAAGAATATTACCGACATCACTCTTTTTGGGTGCAGCAATATGCTCAACTGTATTCTTTGCCAAAACCTCATTAACGGCAGTGAAATCAACATCAGCAAAAGAAACAACTTGTTTATCGCCGTTTTCAATGCATTCACAAAGCTGCTTTACGGTTGGATAATCAAAAACATTTTGCAGATTGAAATAGATTCCCTCGTTGTGTGCTTTAGATACGAACTCAATCGCCTTGAGCGAATCACCGCCGAGGTCAAAGAAATCATCTGTAATACCTACGGGTGTTGTGCCAAGTACCAATTCGATCAGCTTGCAAAGTGCTTTTTGAATCTGTGTTTCTGGGGCAACATATTCGGTATCGTTCGTTATATTTTCAAGGTCAACTTCGGGCAGTGCTTTACGGTTAACTTTACCGCTTGAAGTCAGGGGCATTTCGTCAAGGTGCATGAAGATATGCGGCAGCATATACTTCGGGAGCTTTTTGCCAATATGATTACGAATATCTTTCGCATCAACCTCTGCACCAGTATAGAATGCACAGATAAGCTGTCTGCCCTCGGCATTTTTACGCACAACGACAACAGCCTGCGAGATTCCGTCAATACTACAAATAGCATTTTCAATCTCTCCAAGCTCGATGCGAAGTCCGCGAATCTTTACCTGAAAATCGTTTCTGCCCACATAGGCAATATTGCCGTCCTCGCGCCAATAGGCGAGGTCGCCCGTTTTGTAGAGCTTACCTTCGCCAAAAGGATTATCTATAAATTTTTCTGCGGTCAGTTCGGGGCGATTTAAGTATCCTGCGCCAACTCCGTCACCGGTGATACAGAGTTCGCCTGTAACGCCAATGGGAGTAGGGGTATTATAGTTGTCGAGAATATATACTTGAACATTACCAAGAGGTCTGCCAAGCGTAACATCTTCATTTACAACGGAACATTCAAGCATCCACATAGAACACTCGGTAGGACCGTACACATTGTAAACGTTAGTCTTCTCACCAAACATACCGATAAATTCTTGCGGAAACACTTCGCCGCCGATACAAATGCTATGTATCTCATCTGTTTTGCTAAAACAGGTATAGAGCTTCAGAGGTTTAACGGAAACGACAGAACGTCAATCTTCTGTGATTTAATGCCACCATCAAGAATAGGCCCAACACACCCGATGATACTTGAGGCAGGTAGAAAATATCATATTCAGGTAGGTACATTTAACGAAGAGGGCGGTGTAAGAATTATCTTAAACATCGACGGAGTAAATGT
>JAZRFD010000093.1:0-5730 GCA_045661185.1 Eubacteriales bacterium
GGATATGTCCGCTCCTTGATGGGAAGAATTACTTACGTTTTGCAGACCGTACCCGACAACGCAGAGTTTCTGTCTTACAAAGAATCTCTCCGTTCGTTGAAAGAGTAGGACGCACGCATCAATTACTCACGCAACAAAAGCGCATTGACACACGGTCAATGCGCTTTTGTTTGGTGCGGGTAACAGGGGTCGAACCTGCACACCTTACGGCGTAAGATCCTAAATCTTATGCGTCTGCCAATTCCGCCATACCCGCGACTGCTCTATTATACACCGAAATGCGCGGTTTGTCAAGCGGAATTGCAAAAAAGGGGAGAGGTCCTTGACCTCTCCCGCGGTTTTTTATTCCTTTTCCGGCACCAAAAGGCCGTAGCCGCCGTCGTGTCTCTTGTAGACCACGCAGGTGTCGTTCGTGGTGTCGTCCTCGTACACGAAGAACTGGTGTCCGATCAGGTTCATCTGCAAAATGGCCTCCTCAGCCGACATGGGCTTGATGGGGAAGGATTTGGTGCGGATGATCTCCTCCTCGTCTGCCACCGTGTCGTCGTAAGCCTCGTCGGGGTAGGGGTTGAACACACCCTCGCGCAGCTTTTTGGCAAGGCGCGTCTTGTTTTTGCGGATCTGGCGCTCGATGTTTGCGCACGCGCTGTCAAGCGCATCGCGGAAGCTATCTCCTCTGACCTCACTGCGGAAGAGCGTGCCTCCCGCGCTGATGGTGATTTCGAGATTTCTATCATTTTTCTTGCAGGAGAGCGTGACGGTTGCCGTGCCCTCACCGGGGAAGAATTTGTCGAATTTAGCAAGCTTTTTCTCGATGAGCGCCTTCATATCCTCGTATACGTTCATCTGTCTGCCAATAACGGTAATTTTCATGCGTTGTTCCTTGCCTTTCCTTGTTTATCGAGCAAAGGAGCTCTCGGAGATTCCCGTGGGCATCTCGGAAAACTCCTTTTGCATCTTCAGTATAGCATATTTCTTTTTATTTGTAAAGACCGTACAAAAAATGTTTACAAATAGGCGCGTAAATTGTCGAAAACGATAATAAAAATCTGAAAATATTTCAAATACCGATTGACAGAAGCCGATTTTTTTGGTATAATAAAAAAGATGGATATAGGGCGGGGGCGTTCCCCCGCCATATTTTGAACGAAAAGGGGACAGATATGAGCGAGATCAAGGAAAAAATCGAAAAGCTGCGTCGGCAGGTGCTCTACCACGCAAAGCGATATTACGTGGACGACGACCCCGAAATTTCGGACTACGATTACGACATGATGTATGCGGAATTGCTGCGCCTTGAGGGCGAGCACCCCGAATTTTTCGATCCCGCATCCCCCACGCAGCGCGTAGGCGGCAAGCCCCTCGACAAATTCGAAAAGGTGACGCACGCGGTGCAAATGAATTCGCTGTCGGACGTTTTTTCCTTTGAAGAATTGTCGGATTTTCTCGCGCGCGTGAGACAGACGGTCGAGTCTCCCGTGTATTCGGTCGAGCCGAAGATCGACGGCCTTTCGGTGTCACTCCGCTACGAGGACGGTGTGTTTGTGCAGGGCGCGACGCGCGGCGACGGCTTTGTCGGTGAGGACGTTACACAAAACCTACGCACGATCTTCTCGATCCCCATGACGCTCCCCGAGCCCCTGACGCTGACCGTGCGCGGAGAGGTCTACATGCCGCGTGCCGTGTTTGAAAAGCTGAACGAAAAGCGCGAGCGCGCGGGGCAAACGCTCCTTGCCAACCCCCGCAACGCGGCGGCAGGATCTCTGCGCCAGCTTGATCCCAAGGTGGCGGCAGAGCGCAAGCTGGACATTTTTGTGTTCAATTTCCAAGAGGGAAGCCTGTATCTTGACGGGCATGCCCCCGCATCGCACACCGAAACGCTGCAACGCTTGGCCGACCTTGGCTTCCACGTGTTGGAAAATTGCACCACCACGACAATGGAGCGATATATTTTTGAGCATATCGAGCAGATCGGGCAAATGCGTGACGGTTTGGCGTACGACATTGATGGCATGGTGATCAAGATCGACGATCTGGAAACGCGCCGTATTCTGGGCGAGGGCACCAACACCCCCAAGTGGGCGGTGGCGTACAAGTTCCCGCCCGAGCAAAAGCAGACGCGGCTTGAGGATATCATCGTGGCAGTGGGACGCACGGGCGTACTGACCCCCACGGCGGTGCTTTCTCCCGTGCGGCTTGCGGGTACGACGGTTTCCCGTGCTACGCTTCATAATCTTGAATTGATTCGTGAGAAGGATATCCGCATCGGGGACGTTGTGACCGTGCAAAAGGCGGGGGATATCATCCCCGAGGTCGTGTGCTCCCACAAGGAGCTGCGCACGCCCGACGCCAAGGTTTTTTATATGCCCGAGCGGTGTCCGTCCTGCGGCGAACCCGTGTTTTATGATGCCGACGAGGGAGCAGCAACGCGCTGCACCAACAGCCAATGCCCCGCACAGCTCTCGCGCGGAATCGAGCATTTTGCCTCCAAGGACGCGATGAATATCGACGGCTTGGGGCCGCAGATCGTGGATGCGCTGCTCAAAAACAACCTGATCCGCGACGCAGCGGATCTGTATACGCTCAAAACCGAGGACGTAGCGCAAATTGAGCGCATGGGCGCGAAAAGCGCGCAAAACCTCATTGACGCCATTGAAAGATCCAAGAGCGCGGGGCTGGAGAGACTCACCTACGCGCTTGGCATCCGCAACGTGGGCGAGGTCGCGGCGGCGGCTCTGGCGGCGCGTTACGGCACGCTGGAGAGGCTGATGCAGGCGACGGTGGAGGAGCTTTGCGAGATCGCGGACTTTGGCGAGATCACCGCAGAGTGTGTGGTCAATTTCTTCTCGCACGCGCAAAACGTGGCACTGTGCGAGCGCTTGATGGCGGCAGGGCTTTTGACCGCATCCACCGCAAAGCCCGTGGACGACCTGTTCCAAGGCTTGACCTTTGTGCTCACGGGTACACTCCCCACCATGTCGCGCGACGAGGCGAGTGACATGATCCGCGCGGCGGGCGGCAAGGTGTCGGGCAGCGTTTCCTCAAAGACCTCCTTTGTGGTGGCGGGCGAGGCGGCAGGCTCAAAGCTGACAAAGGCGCAGAGCCTCGGCGTTCCCGTCATCGACGAGGACACGCTCAAAGCTATGATTGCGGAAAAGAGAAGAACGGTATAAAAAAGAGAAGGAGCACCTCGGTGCTCCTTCTCTTTGCAATATTTTTCTGCCCAATTGGCGAAAAACGGGGCGGAATAGCAAAATTTGTCTTGCAAAGCGCAAAAAGTATCTTGACAGAGAGAGGGAAATGCTTTATACTGTAGGTGAATTCGGGGAATAGGGCTTCCTGTCCCCATGAGCCGCGAAAGGATTCGGAATTATGAAAAAGATGAGAGCAGCGGTCGTCGGTTACGGCGGCATGGGTGGTTGGCACGTTGAGCATCTTCTGAAAAGCGACGTTGCCGAGCTTGCCGGTGTTTATGATATCAAAGAGGAGCGCAACGAGCTGGCGCGCAGCCGCGGCATCTATGCGTATGCGACCTATGAGGAGCTTTTGGCAGACCCGAGCGTGGAGCTAATCACGGTCGCGATCCCTAACGACAGCCACGAGGAGGTCGTTGTCAAGGCTTTGGAGGCGGGAAAAAACGTCATTTGCGAAAAGCCCGTGGCACTCTCCTTGGAGGCGCTGGATCACATGATCGCGACGGCAGAGAAGAACGGTGTGCGCTTTTCCACGCACCAGAATCGCCGTTGGGACGCGGACTACCTTGCTATGAAGCAGATCAAGGAGTCGGGTGAGATCGGCAAGGTTCTCAACCTCGAATCCCGCATTCACGGCAGCCGCGGCATTCCCTCGGATTGGCGTGGTGAGCGCGCGCACGGCGGCGGAATGCTTTACGACTGGGGCATCCACCTGATCGACCAGGTTTTGAATATTTTCGGCTTTGACGTTAAGAGTGTCTATTGCATCTGCGACAACATTACCAACAAGGAGGTCGATGACGGCTTCCGTCTCGACATCACCTTTGCGAGCGGTCAGCGCGCAACGGTTGAGGTTGGAACCTACAACTTTATCGCAATGCCTCGCTTCTATATGCGTGCCGAAAAAGGAAGCGCGCTGATCACCGATTGGCGCGAGGAGGCAAAGGTCGTCAAGTGTCTGCATTGGCACGAAAACGACGTGCTGCCTGTTAAGACCGCGGCGGGACTGACCAAAACCATGGCACCGCGCGATGAGATCACCACCAAGACCTATAGCGTCGCGCGTCCCGCATCCGACGTGCACGATTACTACCGTCATTTCATCAAAGCGATCCGCGAGGGCGGCGAGCAGGACGTGACGAACGAGCAGATGCGCACCGACCTGAAGGTCATTCTGGCAGCGTTCAAGTCTTGTGAAACGGGTATGCCCGTCGAGCTTTAACAAAAAGACCGCCCCCAAGGTTTTCCTTGGGGCGATTTCGTTATTCTTTTGCTTTTTATGCATTTTTAAAGCCCATGCCGCGCAGGTCAGCCATTTCGTTGTGCTTTTCTGCGTCATACAGTGCCCAAATGATGCGCGGGCTCATCGTGAGAAGAAAACAGAAAAGTTTGAGAGAATTGAAGTTTGTAATGTAACCGAATCCTTAGCCCAAAAAATTGAATCATTTTTTGGATTAAAGGTGGAAGGCTTTACTGTCAATATCAATTCAAATGGATTCAATCATATTGAGCGGCGTCACGGTGTGAATGGAGAAGCGGACCAATCAATGCGTAACTTGGAGGATCTCGCTCGCGTCGGATACATCATTGAAAACATGGATAGTGTAGAGCCGTTATTGGATAACGGAGAGCAGGTATATAGTAGCGAATTCAACACGAAGGAGAATGTGCCTGCACCGCTTGCAATAATTAAGAAAAAAATAAACGGCACTTATTACTGTGCCGTTGTTGCCACCGATGCGGGTTATCGAAAATTGTGGATTCAATCTGCCTTTATCAACAAAAAGGGAGAACTTACGCAAGTACCCAATGACGAACTGTCCCTGAGTTCTACGCCCGAAGCGCCCCTTCCTTCTCGTTCTCCTATTGATAGTATAACCGATCCCGAGCAAAAAGTCAAGGAAAATTTCGAAAAAAGTTTGAGTGCGTACGGCTTTTCGGAGGAATTGATTGCCGAAGCGGAGAAAAAGTTCTTGGCGGGAGAGAAATTGACCGACGAAGAAGCGCGCGTAATGAGCGAGCTTGGAGCGCACATGTCCGAGGAGGTGCTCGGGAACGAGCGGTTCATCGAGCGGATTGTGCGCGAGGATGCGAGCCTTGCCGAGAAGATCATGGGCAAAATCCGCGACCTCATGGACGCATTTAAATCCCTTACCAGCCGCGAGGCGCGCGCCGAATACAAGCGCCTGCAACAGGCGGAAAAGCTCTATCTCGCCGCCGTCGAAAACGCCGGGCTCAACTACGTAGCGGGCAAACTCACCAAAGCCCTCGCCACCGCCCTTAAGGAAGGTGAAAAGGAAGAACGGGAAGAATTACCAAAAAACAAATATTCTTATGAAGCATTGACAAGCAAGGATGATGTTCCGGTTGTAGAGCTTCCATCCAATATCCCTCTCAAAGATGACGGAAGAATTGACAATAAGGAAGTTGTAGCAAGAGGCAAACTCAATGCCCGAAAACAAAACAACCCGAATAACACCGAGACAAGCACCTATGTGCGTGTCGATGATATCGGGCAGGATGTTTTACTTGGAAC
>JAZRFD010000094.1:0-13908 GCA_045661185.1 Eubacteriales bacterium
CTTGTCGGTGTGGTCACCGATGATCTTGATGGAGTTCTTGTTTGCACCAACGGTACCGTCGCCGCCCAGACCCCAGAACTTGCAGGAGATGGTGTCAGCGGATGCGGTGTCGGGAGCGGTGGTCTCCTCAAGGGAGTGACCGGTTACGTCGTCCACGATACCAATGGTAAAGCCGTTCTTGGGCTCTGCCTTATCGAGGTTTGCGTAAACTGCGAAGATGGACGCGGGCGTGGTATCCTTGGAACCGAGACCGTAACGGCCGCCAACGACCTTTGCCTTCACGCCGGTTTCAGCGAGTGCTGCAACAACGTCGAGGTACAGAGGATCGCCCAGAGCGCCGGGCTCCTTGGTTCTGTCAAGAACTGCGATCTTCTTAACGGTTGCGGGAAGTGCTTCAGCAAGCTTTGCGGAAACGAAGGGTCTGTACAGACGAACCTTTACAAGACCTACCTTTTCGCCAGCCTTGAGCATGTAGTCGATCACTTCCTCTGCAACGTCACAAACGGAGCCCATAGCGATGATGACCTTTTCAGCATCGGGTGCACCGTAGTAGTTGAAGAGCTTATAATCGGTACCGAGCTTTGCGTTTACCTTGTCCATGTACACCTCAACGATTGCGGCAAGTGCATCGTAGTAGGGGTTGCATGCTTCTCTGTGCTGGAAGAAGATATCGCCGTTTTCTGCGGAGCCGCGGAGAACGGGGTGCTCGGGGTTGAGTGCGCGTGCGCGGAATGCGGCGATCGCATCCTTATCAACCATTTCATCGAGATCCTTGTAATCCCAAGCCTCGATCTTCTGAACCTCGTGAGAGGTACGGAAGCCGTCAAAGAAGTTGAGGAACGGAACGCGACCCTTGATGGTAGCGAGATGTGCAACGGCACCAAGGTCCATGATCTCCTGCTGGTTGGTTTCAGCCATCATAGCAAAGCCGGTCTGACGGCAAGCGTAGACGTCGGAGTGGTCACCGAAGATGTTGAGCGCGTGGGAAGCAACGCAACGAGCGGATACGTGGATCACGCAGGGCAGAAGCTCGCCGGCGAACTTGTACATGTTCGGGATCATCAAAAGCAGACCCTGAGATGCGGTGTAGGTGGTGGTAAGAGCACCTGCTGCGAGAGAGCCGTGAACAGCGCCTGCGGCGCCTGCCTCGGACTGCATCTCCATCACCTTAACGGTGTCACCGAGAATGTTTCTTGCGGGTTCGCCGAAAATGTTCTTATCGGTAGCAGCCCAGGTGTCGGTCACTTCTGCCATAGGAGAGGAAGGAGTGATCGGGTAGATGGCAGCAACTTCCGTGAACGCGTAGGATACGTGCGCGGCGGCGGTGTTACCATCCATGGAAATTTTCTTTCTTTGAATAGCCATTGGAATTGACCTCCTGTAATTTTTTCAAGATGATAGTATCTATCCCAACCTATATAATAACACAGTTTTTCTCAAAAGTAAAGAGATTTTTTGAAAAAAACTACCGTAAAATAATGAGAATGTTAAAAAAATATCGCAAAATTGGCCGCGGGTGCATACGTTTGGAACAAAATGCTTGTTTTTAAATAGCATCTTAAAATAAGAATTGTTCTTATTATAAAAATACTAATTTTCTCATTTAACTAACCTTGTGGAGCGCTTGGGATGTGGGCTCAAGTGCTATCGGCAGTGCCTGACCGTCAGCGTACAAACTTTCCTATACAATAGAGTCTGTTTTCATTACGTACTTTCACCACGCAAATGCGAAAAAAGGAACCGCATTGAAAGCGATTCCTGATGAGGGTAACCAATACCCCTTTGGTGAAAGTTCTTGAAAGGGGTGTGGGGTAGGGGCGGAGAATGCCAGAAGGCATTCTCCGGAACCCGCTTGCGGTTTTAACTTCATTTCAAGAAGTTTCCCCCACGAAAAACAAACCCTTACACAATTGCCTTGCCCTTGACAAAGACGTGCTGCATTTCGACGTTTTCGTTAAAGATAACGATATCCGCGTCCTTGCCGGAGTCAAGCGTGCCCTTGTTAGTCAGCCCTTGCAGACGCGCGGGCGTTTCGCTTGCCATTTTCACGGCATCAACCAACGGAATACCTGCTGCCAGCACGGTGCGCACCAAGCGGTCGGTGGTAGCGATGCTTCCCGCAAACGCCTGGCCGCCGGGAACCCATGCCACGTCACGCTCAATGTAGACCTCCATACCGTTGTCAAGGCTTCCAATGATGCTCTTGGTGCCGTTTTTAGCACCCGCGGCACGCATTGCGTCGGTGATGAGTGCGGTGCGATCGGGGCCCTTGATCTTGTAGACCATCTGCAACAGCTCATAAGGCAGGTGCATGCCGTCCGCAATGACCTCAACCGTGATCTCGTCGTCAAGATACGCCGCCTCAATAGCACCCGCGATGCGGATGCCGTTGACTCTCTCCATGCCCTTCATGCAGGAGTAAAAATGCGTCATGTGCGTGTAGCCGTGCTTTTTGGCGTCCTGCATTTCGCGGCAGTTGACGTCGGTATGCGCGGCGCTGAGCCAAATACCGCGCGCGGAAAGCTTTTTTGCGAACACGTAGTCGATATCTCGCTCGGGGGCGATGCTCCAACGAACGATATCGTCGGTTGCGGCAAGAAGCGCTTCGTACTCTGCGGGATCGGGATTGCGAATAAACTTGGGGTCCTGCGCGCCCATTTGGGAAAGCGCGAAATAGGGGCCCTCCATGTGGATGCCGACCATGTCCGCGCCGTTGTGATCGCTCGCTTGAACCTCCTTGTAGGCCTTGAACATCTTGACCATGTCTTCATAAGGCCCCGAGGTTGCGGTGGGGCAGATCGCGGTGGTGCCGTGCTTGCCGTGGAACTCGATCGCACCGCGGATAGCTTCCACCGTTCCGTCAAGGAAATCGTATCCGCCGCCGCCGTGCACGTGCAGGTCGATAAAGCCCGCGCTGACGTAGTTGCCCTTTGCGTCAATGACGCGGTCGGGCTTGCCGAGGCAGGCCGCCTCGCGCTTGGAAAGAATCTTTCCGTCGGCAAAACAGACGCTTTCTGAAAGGATTTTGCCGCCCTTAATAACGCGGCCGTTGATAATTTCGGTCATCATAACAGCTTCGCGCCGCTATCCTTGTCACAATACATGGTAGCATTGTCGTGCAGGCGCATGATGGTTGCGGGAACGTCTGCGGAGATTTCAGCCGTTACGGTGTTGTAAACTGCCTCTGCCTTGGTAGCCGCGGGAACGGTACAGATCATGACCTTTGCGGCGGTCAGGGAGGGAATGGTCAGGGTGAATGCGTGGGTGGGAACGTCTGCCAGCGTGGGGAAGCAGCCGTCGTGCACCTGCTGGGTGCGGCAGGTCTCGTCAAGAGGCACAAGCTTGACCTTTTTGGGATCGTTGAAATCCGCGACCCACGGGTCGTTAAACGCAATGTGCGCGTTCTCACCGATGCCGAGGAATACGATATCGGTGGGATACTTGGTCAAAAGGTCTCCGTAGCGAACGCATTCTGCCTCGGGGTCGGGGTTGTCACCGCCGACGTAGTGGACCTCGGCAAAGGGGAGCTTGCCGAACACGTGCTCGTAGAGGTAGTGACCGAAGCTCTGCTCCTTTTCCTTGGGGAAGCCGACGTACTCATCCATATGGAACGCGCGGCAGCGGGTCCAGTCGATGTCCTTTTCCTCGAACAGAGCCGCCAGCGTATCGTTCTGGGAGGGGGCGGCCGCGAAGATGATGTTGACGTAGTCCTGCTTTGCCAGCAGCTCACGGATCGCGTTGGCACCGTCGCGCGCGGCGTCAACGCCTGCCTTTGCGCGGTTCTCGAAAATTTTAACGGTAAGCTTATCCTTAACGATCTTCTTTAACATAAAATGCAAATCCTCTTTCTGTAATATTGAAACGGCGCAAAGACATAGGAAAAACCTATGTCTTTGCAATACGTGCTTGATTAAACGGGGGTTACAACGACCTTTTCGGACTTGCCCGACTTCATCGACGCGTCAAGCGCGTTGAGAATGAACACAGGGCGGATAAAGTCGTCGTAGCTCTCCTTCATGTCCTTGCCCAAGAGCAGATCGTGCATGTCGTCCAGCTCGCACTCAAAGGGGTAGGAGGTGAACTCAAACTTGTCGGCATTGAGGTCCTTGCCGCCGTAAACGACCGCATGGTAGTACCAGCCCTCGCTTGAGAAGGAGCCCGTGATGGGGTAATCCTTGTACTTTGCAACGAATGCCGCCTCGTTACCCACGTCGATTGCCGCAACCTCCTCTACCTCGTTGCCGAAAATGGCAGTCATCATCTGCACGAGGTGCTGGGAGTAGAAGTAGAAGCCGCCGTAGGGGCTCTGCATAGCGAGAGGAGCGCAGACGTTACCGCCGCGAACCGTGCCGTATGCACCCTCCTTGATCTTCTTTGCCATTTGTTTGACACCGGGGAGGTAGCCGCAGGAGGAGCCGCCGCACAGACGGACACCGTATTTCTTTGCCTCGCGCATAAATTCAACCGCCTCGGCACCGTCACAGGTGATGGGCTTGTCGATGAACATCGGAATGCCGGACGCGAGGTAGGGCTTTGCATACTTGTAGTGGTTGCCGCCGTGGCGCGCGGTGATCATGATACCGTCTACCTGACCGACAAGCTCGTCGTAGGACTTCATTACGTATACGCCAAATTCGTCGTGGAGCTTTTGGCAGGGCGCTTCCTCGTCGGAATAAACGCCTACGAAGGAAATATCGGAATATCTTTTGTCCTTGATGATCTGCTTGAGGAAGCTGTTTGCGTGGGAGTTTTCACAACCCAGAATAGCAACTCTGAACATATTTGCAGTCTCCTTGAATTTAATATTTGAGGGGCAGCGGATTCTGTGCATGAACCGCCTCGATGATCTCGATGACCTTGCCGGCCTTCTCGGGGGTTACGTCCAGGGGCTTGCCGAGCATGACGGTGTCATACATCATGTGGTAGAAGATGGACGAGCCGGTGCTGAATACGTCACCGTCTGCCTGGAATTCTTCCTCGTGGAAGTTCAGCTTTTCGGAGCAGTATGCGGGGTAGCCGTTTTCGGGGTTGCGGAGCGCACCCTCAACAACGGGGCGAGCCTCCAGCTCCTCGGGAATGATGTACTTGACCTTGACGGAGTTAGCAAAGGGACCCGTCGCGATGGTGCCCTTGGTACCGAAGATCTTGAAGGGCTCGGGCTTGTAGCCGTCGTTGTTGTTGCACTCAATGTCAACGGTGGGCTTTCCGGGGCAGGTGATCAGGATCTTTGCAAAGTCGTTTGCGTCACCGCTGTTGAAGGCGGTCTTGTCAAGGTAGCTATATGCAACCTTTGCAGCGGGATCCCAGTCGAGCAGATCCAGAGCGACGCCGATTGCGTGAGGCGCGGTGTTGTAAACGCCGCCCGCACAGTACTTCTGGAGCGTCTGCCAGTCCCAACGGCGGCTAAAGCCGGAGTAGTTGAGGTTGATCTGCAGAACGTCACCGATCTTGCCGCTTGCAAGCACTTCCTTCATTTTGAGCACGGGAGGTGCGTAAAGCGACTGGTGGAAGGCGGAGAGGACCAGGCCCTTGTCCTTTGCGATTTTCGTCAGCTCCATGGCTTCAAAGGAGGTCTTTGCAAAGGGCTTCTCGTTGAGCACGTTGTAGCCGTGCAGGAGGCAATCCTTTGCGATCTCGTAGTGCATCTGGGAGAAGGAAGCGTTGACGATCAGGTCGATGTCGGTTCTTCCAAACAGCTCGCGATAGTCGGCGTATACGTCACAGCCGAACTCCTTCGCGGCACGTGCGCGACGGTCCTCAAGGGCGTCGACGACGGCAACGACCTCGCAGATGTCGTTGAGCTCGGAGAGAAAGAATTTGCCGTGAATGTCACGACCGCTGCGTCCCTGGCCGATAATAGCAACTCTCATTTTTTTCATACTGAAATCCTCCTTGTGTATATTCACAAAAAAATGTTCATTTTCGGTGCGTGCCTTTTGGCACGATTGCAGTATAGCACAATAAGATAAAAAAAGAAATAGCATTTTTTATTTTTTATATTGCAATTCTTACTTTTTTGTGTTAAAATAATAAAAAACAGGAAGGAGGATGGCATATGTTTGAGGAAAAATCGTCGTATCCGATCTATGAAATCTCTCATAAGCGGGTGGAGACGCCTAACGCAAATCGGTACGCCAAGCACATACACAGCTGCTGCGAGGTGCTTCTGTTTGTCAGCGGTGACGCGCACTACAATATCGACGGCGTCCTGCACACGCCCCGCCCGTACGACCTGATCCTGATCCCAAAGGCGATCTATCACTACTTCATTCCGCGCACACCCGTGCCCTATGAAAACTACGTGCTGGATTTCCATCCCTCGATCATTTTCCCCCAGCATTATAAAAAGCTTTTTTCGCATCCGACGATCATCAACGTCAAGGATGATCCCGAGTTTCGCCGCTTCTTTGAAATGCTGGATTTTTATCATGACACCTACACACCTGAGGATTTTGCGGTGTGCGCCAAGGCGCTTTTGCGCGAGCTTCTGATCTTTTGCAGCTATCGCTTGCAAAACGCGGTGCGCGTGGAGCCCGAGCGGAACGTCCTCGTTGATACGATGCTTCGTCTGATCGCGGAAAACCTTGAAAAGCCGCTGGACGCCGCCTATCTCGCGCACGAGCTGATGCTGTCCAAATCCTACGTACAAAACGTCTTTTCGCAGACCATGCACATAGGGCTCAAGCAATATATTACGCAGAAAAAGATCTTTGCCGCGCAAAACGATATCCTCGCGGGGATGTCCTCGGGGGACGCGTGTGCCAAATACGGCTTTAGCGATTACTCCGTGTTTTTCCGACTGTACAAAAAGACGTTGGGATACTCGCCGCGGCAGACCAAGGTGTACCACTCCTGAGGCTGAATAGCGCGTTTGACACGCGCATTTCGCAAGCGAAACCGCAGGCTTCGGTGCAGTTCTCTCACCAACCACGCAGAAACAACAAAAAGGGTTCAGCACAAGGCTGAACCCTTTTTTGTTGGTGCCGGTAGTCGGGGTCGAACCGACACGGTATCGCTACCACCGGATTTTGAGTCCGGCACGTCTGCCAATTCCATCATACCGGCGTATGACTTGATTATTATAGCACACCAAAAAGCAAAAATCAAGAGCTTTTTCAAAAAAGGTGAAAGAAATTTTGCGTGGGGACTTGCAAACCGACAAAAAGTGTGGTATACTGTGTGCAATAAAATATATCTTATCAAGAGTAACGTAGTGACAGGCACGATGATGTTACAGCAACCTGCAAATATGTAAGGTGCTAATTCCTGCAAGATGAGAGCCGAATGCTCCGTCGCGGCGGAGCTTTTTTGTTGTCAAAGGGAGATATGTTTTAGAATTTTTAAAACGTACGGGAGAAAAAGAATGAACAGAAAATTATTTACCAGTGAATCCGTAACCGAGGGACATCCCGATAAAATTTCGGACAAGATCTCGGATGCGATCCTTGACGAAATGCTGCGCCAGGACCCCATGTCCCGCGTGGCTTGCGAGACCTTCTGCACCACGGGTCTTGTATGCGTGATGGGTGAGGTCACCACGCGCGCACAGGTCGATATTCAGAAGATCGTGCGCGAAACCGTGCGCGAGATCGGCTATGACCGCGCGAAATACGGCTTTGACTGCGATAGCTGCGCGGTCATCACCTCGCTCCACGCACAGTCGCCCGATATTGCGCTTGGCGTGGACAAGTCCTTGGAAGCCAAAAACGGTGAGGCGGACGAGCTTGACATCGGCGCGGGTGACCAGGGGCTTATGTTCGGCTACGCCTGCAACGAGACCCCCGAATTGATGCCGCTTCCCATTTCGATGGCACACAAGCTGGCGAAAAGGCTGACAGACGTGCGCAAAAACGGCACGCATTCCTACCTTCGCCCCGACGGAAAGACCCAGGTCACCGTTGAGTACGGCGAGGACGGCAAGCCCGTTCGCGTCGACACGGTCGTCATCTCCTCGCAACACAGCGCGGACGTGACTGCGGAGCAAATCCGCGCGGACCTGATCCGCGAGGTCATCAACCCCACCGTGCCCGCTGACATGATGGATGACGCGACCAAGATCTACATCAACCCCACGGGCAGATTCGTGGTGGGCGGCCCCGCCGGTGACACCGGTCTTACGGGACGCAAGATCATCGTTGACACCTACGGCGGCTACGCGCGTCACGGTGGCGGCGCATTTTCGGGCAAGGATCCGACCAAGGTCGACCGCTCGGCGTGCTATGCGGCGCGCTACGTGGCAAAGAACGTCGTCAAGGCAGGGCTTGCAGACCGGTGCGAGGTGCAGGTCGCGTACGCGATCGGCGTGGCAAAGCCCGTGTCGGTCATGATCGACACCTTCGGCACCGCAAAGGTGGACGAGGCGCTGATCGAGGAGAAGGTTCTGGGGCTTGTTGACCTGAGAAGCGCGGCGATCATCAAGAGATTTGACCTGCGCCGCCCGATCTACTGTCAGGTCGCGGCATACGGACACATGGGACGCGAGGACATTGACGTTCCGTGGGAAAAGTGCGACATTGCCGACGAGCTTGCAAAGCTTTTGAAATGATGACAAATCCTCCAAGGGAAGCCTTGGGGGATTTTTTTGCTTTGCTGCCGATTTGCCCTTGACTTTCGGGAGCGTTTGCGGTATACTGAATGTAATCATTTTATGTATAGAGAAAGGAGATCGTAATGGCGGATTTTGAAGACAGCTTTATGCAAGGCTCCATGGACGACGTGGGTGTGATCAAGCTTTCGGGCAGTATCGAGCACGTGATCTATGCCAACGAGGACAACGGCTATGCCATTTGCGATCTCGGAACCGAGACCGACGATCTTGTGACCATCACGGGGACGCTGCCGTACATTGGTGAGGGAGACGTGGTCACGGTTTACGGCAAGTGGGTACACAACCCCAAATACGGGCGGCAATTCAAGGTGGAGCAGTTTGAAAAGCAGCTTCCTGCCGACCGTGCGTCCATTTTGCGCTATTTGTCCTCCTCGACCATCAAGGGTATTGGCCCCAAGACCGCGCAACGCATTGTGGAGGAGTTTGGTGACGAGAGCTTTGACGTCATTGAAAATCACCCCGAGTGGCTTGCGGCAATCCCGGGCATCACCTCCAAAAAGGCGCACGCGATTTCCGAGGAGTTTAAAAATCAAGCGGGGATCCGCTCGGCAATGATCTTTTTCCGCGAGTTTTTCGGTGCCGCCATGACCGTACGCATCTACAAAAAGTGGGGCGGTAAGGCGGTGGATCTCGCCAAGCGCAATCCCTATCTTCTTTGCGAGGAGATCGAGGGCATCGGCTTTGAAAAAGCAGACCGTATGGCGGCAAGGCTTGGTATCGGGCAGGATTCTCCCGAGCGGCTGGAGAGCGGCGTGCAGTATATGCTTGCCTCCAATGCGCAGCAAAACGGACACGTGTGTCTGCCCGAGGAAAAGCTGGTTTCGAGTGCCGCCCGACTTCTGGGGGCTGACGAGGAGCAGATCCGCGCGGCGATCGCGTCGCTTTTAAAGAGCGATCGGATCCGCACGGTTCATCTGGACGGCGTTCAGTATCTGTACGATAAGCTCGCTTACGAGAGCGAAAAATACATCGCGTCAAAGCTGTTGCTGCTGGATAAGGTCTGCCCCGTGATGGATACGGTGAACATTGATTCCTTTATCACACGCGAGGAAAACCAGAGCGGGATCCGCTACGCGGCACGCCAAAAGCAGGCAATCGTGTCGGCTTTGGAAAACGGCGTTATGCTGCTGACGGGTGGCCCCGGCACGGGTAAGACCACGGTCGTGCGCGCTCTGTTGCATATTTTTTCGAGCATGGATCTTAAAATCGCCCTCTGCGCTCCCACGGGCAGAGCCGCAAAGCGCCTGTCCGAATCCACCTCTTGCGAGGCAAAGACCATCCATCGCCTGTTGGAATACGGTGGCGAGGAGGGCAAGGGGGCGCACTTCAACCGCGACGAGCACGATCAGCTGGACGAGAGCGTGATCATCGTTGATGAGGCATCAATGGTGGATAATCAACTCATGTCCGCGCTGTTGCGTGCGGTCAAGCCGGGCGCGCGCGTGATCATTATCGGAGACTCGGATCAGCTTCCGTCGGTGGGGGCGGGGAACGTCCTGCGCGATCTTTTGGATTGCGGACGCTTTGCCACGATTCGACTGGACGAGATCTTTCGTCAGGCGCAACAGAGCCTGATCGTTACAAACGCGCACGCGATCAACCGCGGCCAAATGCCGCGCCTTGACGTCAAGGACAACGATTTCTTCTTCCTGCCGCGCGAGAGTGACGCCGAGATCGCCGCTACCGTGGCACAGCTCTGCCAGACCCGACTTCCGCGCACCTACGGTGAGCTTGCCGTCAGGGGCACGCAGGTCATCTCTCCCACGCGCAAGGGAGAGGCGGGGACGGAGCATCTCAACGTGATCCTGCAGGCGGCGCTGAATCCTGCGCACAGAGAGAAGCGTGAGCACACCTTCCGCGAGGTCGTGTTCCGTGAGGGTGACCGCGTAATGCAGGTGCGCAACAACTACGATATGGAATGGACGCGCGAGGACGGTACGTACGGCACGGGGGTGTTTAACGGTGACATCGGAACCGTTCTGTCGATCGACCGCGCGACGTCTCTGATGCACATCCGATTTGACGACCGCTACGTCAAGTACGACTTTAACATGCTGGAGGAGCTGGAGCCCGCATATGCGGTTACGGTGCACAAAAGTCAGGGAAGTGAGTACCCGATCGTGATCATTCCCATGGGGAGTGCCGCACCGATGCTGCTCTCGCGCAACCTGCTGTATACCGCCGTAACGCGCGCGCAGACCATGGTCATTCTGGTAGGGCGTGAGAGTGCTGTGCGCACCATGGTGGAAAACAAACGGCAATCCATGCGATACACGGGGCTGGTGCAATGGCTCAAAACGGCGGAATCTTAAAGCTTTTGGGTCGGCTCGCGTTCCCCGCGCGATGTGCCGCATGCCACACGCTTTTGGATTGGTATGGGGACGGGGATACGGTGTTTTGCGCTTCGTGCGAGAGGCAATGGGTGAGCGAAACGCTGGAGCGCTGCGGAATTTGCGGCGAGCGCGTGACCGATTGCGTCTGCATGCCGCAAGCCATGCAAAAAGCGAAATGCGAATGCCTTTATAAGCTTGTTTATTACGCACCGCGCTTGCGCGATGCGGCACAGAACCGATTGGTCTACCGCCTCAAAAACGGATCGGCCCATCGTGAGGCGGTGTTCGCGGCGGAGCAGATGCGACCGCAATTGGAGTGTTATCTTCGGACGCACAACGTGGCGGCCGATGAGGTGATCCTGACCTATCTTCCGCGATCCGTGCGTGCAAGACTGCAAACGGGCAGCGATCAGGCAAGGGCGCTTTCACGGGCGCTTGCAAAGCGGTGCGGCCTTGAAATGAGACCGCTGATCACACGTCGAGCGTGGGCCAACCGCGCGCAGAAAGCGCTTTCTCCCGAGGAGCGCATAAAAAACGCCAAACGCGCATACGTGGCGCGAAAACGGGCAAAATGCGCGGGTAAAACGGTGGTTTTGATGGACGATATCGTAACGACGGGCGCGGGAATGGC
Source organism: Eubacteriales bacterium (assembly GCA_045661185.1). Classification (GTDB taxonomy): domain Bacteria; phylum Bacillota; class Clostridia; order Oscillospirales; family CAG-272; genus UMGS1865. The sequence goes on from JAZRFD010000094.1 coordinate 11,573, forward strand.
GGTCGCGAGCCGCATTCTGCGTCGCATGGGTGCGCGCCACGTGATCTGCATGTGCGTGGCGACCGACGTGGTTAATAAGGATCTTCCGTAACAAAAAACTGCGTTTTTTTGTAAAAAACGATTGATTTTACAGTAAAAATCATGTATAATGAAAAAAAGACCGTGGGGAAAGGAGGTCTACCGATGAAAAAACAGCCATCAAACGCAGCAGAGGGCGTTGCGACGGAGCGGCAAAAGCGTGCGACGAAGCCGCGCGCGGCGCTGGGTAAGAAAAAGGGCAAAAAGTCCTTTTTCGACAGAATGAAGCTCAATCGCAATATCGGAATCGACCTCGGTACCGCAACGGTTCTGGTGTACGTGCAGGGTAAGGGAATCGTTTTGCAGGAGCCCTCGGTGGTTGCGATCGACACCAACACCGACCGCATCCTCAAGGTGGGAATCGAGGCCCAGCAAATGCTTGGCCGAACGCCCGGCAACATTGTGGCGGTTCGTCCCTTGCGCGACGGTGTGATCAGCCAGTACGAGGTCACGCTGAAAATGATCCAGTATTTTATCAGACGTGCATGCGGAAACATGTTTTTTCCGCCGCGCGTGATGATCTGTATCCCCTCGGGTATTACCGAGGTCGAGGAAAAGGCGGTGCTTGACGCCGCACGCGAGGCGGGAGCGCAAAAGACCTACCTGATCGAGGAGCCCGTTGCGGCGGCGATCGGTGCGGGGCTGAACATTTACGCGCCCATTGGCAACATGGTCGTCGATATCGGCGGTGGAACGACCGACGTGGCGGTTCTTTCGCTTGGCGGCGTTGTGGTTTCCCGCTCGACCAAGATCGCGGGCGATAAGTTTGACGAGGCGATCATTCGTTACGTGCGTCGCAAATATCAGGTGCTCATCGGTGAGCGGACGGCGGAAGCGGTCAAAAAGCAGATCGGTGCCGTATACGATCACGAAGAAACGGCATACGTGGAGGTCAAGGGGCGGTGCATCCGTCAGGGGCTTCCCAAGGTCATCACCATCAGCTCCAAGGAAATGATCGAGGCTTTGGCCGAGCCCGTCACGACCATTCTTGACGCGGTCTGCTGGGTCATTGAAAACACGCCCCCCGAGCTGCTTGGCGATATTTTACATAACGGCATCGTGATGACGGGCGGCGGAAGTCTGCTTGACGGCTTTGATAAGCTGATCACGCAGGTCACGGGCATCAAAACGCGCGTGGCAAAGGACGCGGTCTCCTGCGTGGCGATCGGAACGGGCAAATCACTTGACAATCTGGATCTGCTTCACGAGGGCGCGATCAATATTTCGCGCGATAAGAGAAGCAGAATGTAAGAGGAGCGGGAGAACGTCACGGGCGTTCCCCCGTTCTCATATGCTGTATTGAAAACGAAAAAGAGGTACATCATGAACTACATCATTAAAGGGCGCGAGCCCGCGGCGGTTTTCCGTTTTTTTGAGGACATTTGCGCGATCCCGCACCCGTCCTTTCACGAGGAGGGTGTGGCGGATTATTTAGAGGCGTTTGCCGCGGAGCGCGGACTTTGGTGCTACCGCGACGCGCTTAACAACGTGCTGATCAAAAAGCCCGCAACAAAAGGGCTTGAGGGGCGCACACCGATCCTTTTGCAGGGGCACACCGACATGGTGGCGGAAAAGAACGGTGACGTGGAGCACGATTTTCTGCGTGACCCGCTCAAGCTTTTTGTGGAGGGAGATCTGCTGGGGGCGCGCGGCACGACGCTTGGCGGCGACGACGGGATCGCGGTGGCGATCATGCTGGCACTGCTTGACGGTGCGCTTGGAGCACACCCCGCCTTGGAGTGCCTTTTTACCGTTGCCGAGGAGGTCGGGCTCAACGGGGCACACGGCTTTGATTACACCAAGATTGAGTCACGCCGCATGATCAATCTGGATAGTGAAGATCTCGGTGTCGTAACGGCGGGCTGCGCGGGCGGCCTGCGTTCGGAGCTGACGCTTGCCTATAGCACTGTGCCGATGACCAAAAACGCGCTGCGTGTGCGCATAAAAGGGCTGATGGGCGGACACTCGGGCGTGGATATTGCCACGGGCAGGGCCAACGCCAACAAGCTCATGGGGCGGTTGCTTGCGGGGCTTTGCAAGCGCACGTCGGTCAATCTGATCTCTCTTTGCGGTGGCTCAAAGGACAATGCCATTCCGCGTGAGTGCGAGGCGCTTTTGGCGGTGGATGATGCCGACGCGGCGCGTGCATATCTGGAACAGCAGGCGGCGCTGATCCGCGCGGAGCTGGTTGCGACCGACGCGGGCTTTGTGCTGGAGATCGCGCCCGGCGCGAGCGACGTGATGCTTTCGGACGCTGA
>JAZRFD010000095.1:0-3688 GCA_045661185.1 Eubacteriales bacterium
ACCTCCCGCGACACTTGGGAGGCTCTCTCTACCGTTCGATCGTTGACGAAGAGGACAGAGAATGTAAAACATCCTCTGTCCTCCTGTCGGTAGGTAACATATTCTATCAGATTTCAAAAACTGTCCTTAAGAGTACAGCCCGTTCTGCGGTTCTTTTTTTAGTTTACCTGCACCGTTGCGTTTTCACGCCAGTTGTTGACGGTAGCAGCACCTTCTGTGGAGATGCCGATCGAGAGGGGCAGGAGCGTCTCCTCCAATTCGGGGATCAAGTCGATCTTGCCTGCTACGTAATCGGCAATCCGCTCACGGCAGGAGCGCAGACGAAGCGCAAGTCCGCCCAAGCGCAGCTCTTGCACGTCAAAGCCGTGCGGCTTGTTGTCGTGATACCAAAGCGCCTTAAAGGCGCGGTAGAAGGTTTCCAACCGTTCGCTTGCTGCGTCATAGTCGGCAAGGAGGGCGGTGAGTGCCGCCTTGTCGTTTGCTTGATAGGCCTTGCGCGTCTTGTCTCCCAGTGCATACTTGACCGAAAGCAGGTTGCAAAGCGCGGACTGACTGCGGAAAAGATATGCGTGCGCGGGGCTTTCTGCGGCGTAAGCGTCAAGCTCCTTTGCAAGCGCGGCATATTCCTCGCACACACCCGCCTTGACCAAGGGATCGAGGTATCCGTTGAAGGGATCGCTGTAGAGCATATGCTTGGAGGGATTTGCGGACTGGCGGCGGGATTTGTCTCCGCCCCAGCCGATACAATCGGGGGCATCCAAACGCATCATCGCGTCAAAATCCTCACCCGTGGCGTCGCGGAAGCGGCGCTTGATATCCTCCAGATCATCGTTGCCGTCGTAAATCTGCTTGATAGCAAATAGGGAGGGGAGCACGGCGCGGAAGGAGCACTCCTTTCCGTTGTCGCCCCACAGGGTCATAAAGATGTTTTCTACACCGCACTCGCGGCAGGAGCGCATTGCGGGGGTCATGCTGTCAAGCGTCCACTGATTGCGAGGGGTAAAGCCGCACCACGTCCACGCGCCGCCCGCAAACCAGGTCTCACCCTTGAATTTTGCGTGCGAGGCCAGCATGGCGTCATACATTTTCTTGTCGCTGCTATAATAGTCCCAATAGACCTGATCCACACCGTCGGGAACGGTATCCGTGATTGCCTTTGTGATTACGTCGTCATAGGTATGGTAGCAGCCGTGGTTGGCGAGGCGGAAATACATGTCCGACCACATCAGCGAGTGGAAGCCGTATTTCCGCGCGATCTCAAGGACACGAGCAAGGTGATTGTTGAGAATATCGAAGCGGTTCTTGTAGCCATGCTTGTCAAGATATTTGCCAAGCCCCAGCATATGTGCTTCGTCCATGCCGATGTGCACGAGATTGGTGGTAAAGCACTCGCGCAGGGTGCGGAAGATGTTTTCGATCAGCTCGTAGGTGCGCGCATCCTCGGCCAAAAGAATATTGTCGGTATCGCGAATGGGCTTGTAGGGACCCCAGCGGAAGATCTGGTTCAGGTGTGCCAGCGTTTGCACGCAGGGGATGACCTCCACCCCAATGGAGCTGCAGTAGGACACGATGTCCTTCAATTCTTCCTTGGAATATCTGCCGCGCATGTAGCCGAAATAGGGCTCACCGTCCACCTCGTATGTGTCCTCGGTGTAGAGCTGAAGCATATTATAGCCGAAGCTGTGGAGCTGGGTGATGAATTTTTTGACCTCATCGGGTCGCATGACTGCGTTTCTCGACATATCGAGCATGACACCAAACCGTTTTGCCATGGGAAAATCCTCCTTGTTGCGATGGTGATTTTATTGTAGCATGGAAGCGTGAAAAAAACAAGTGGATTTGAAAAAATATCTTTGACTTTTGCTTGACATATGCGACAAAATGAGGTATAATGTGATTTGTTTGGCTATATTGAATAAGGAGTTACATATGTTTTATAAGGAATTTTCAAGTATATTTTCGGAGGGTGGCAGCTCACAGGTGCTGTTCAGCCTTGCGCTGGCACTGTTTATGGGGCTTTTGCTGTCCCGTATCGTCAAGCCCTTAAAGCTTCCCGCCGTTACGGGATACCTGATCGCGGGTGTCCTGATCGGGCCGTATTGTCTTGGAAAGCTTGGCGTAACGGGAATCTTTTCCAATGTGGGGCTGATGATGGGTACGTCCGCGATCGTGCAGGACGTGGCGCTCGGCTTTATCGCGTTTGCGATCGGCACGGAATTCAAGCTCTCGTCCCTCAAAAAGACGGGTAAGCAGGCAGTGGTGGTCGGTTGTGCGCAGGCGATTATCACCATGCTGGTGGTAGATGCCGCGCTTATCGCATTGCATTTTATCCTTGGCGAGGACGTTCTGCCTCTCTCGGTTGCCATCACGCTCGGTGCCATCGCGACCGCGACCGCGCCTGCCGCAACCTTGATGGTCGTCAAGCAGTATAAGGCAAAGGGTCCCTTGACGAGTCTCTTGTTGCCCGTGGTTGCTCTTGACGACGCTGTGGGTCTTGTTTGCTTTGCTATCTCTATGGGTGTCGCGCAGGCACTTGAGGGCGGTGGGGCAAACGTCGGTGTTGTGTCTCTTGTGGTCAACCCGCTTCTCGAGGTGCTTCTCTCGCTCGTTCTGGGTGCCATTATGGGCGCGATTCTGACCGTGGTCGAGGATCATTTCAAATCCAACAGTAAGCGTCTTTGCTTAACCATTACCTTCGTGCTTCTCACGGTGGCGCTCGCGCAAATGGAGTTCCACCTGCCGGGTGGCGTGCATATCGCGTTCTCCAACCTGCTCGTTTGTATGATGCTTGGAACTCTGTTCTGCAACATCTGTGACAGCGCGGACGAATTGATGGAAAAGACCGACAAATGGACCATGCCCGTGCTGATTTTGTTCTTCGTGTTCAGCGGCGCAGAGCTGGACTTGACCATTTTCAAGACCCCGATCGTGATTCTGATTGGTGTAGTTTACGTACTCTTCCGCGCGCTCGGTAAATATATCGGCGCAGGCATCAGCGCAAGAGCAACCAAATGCGCCCCCTCGATCGTCAAGTGGCTGGGCGTGACGCTCTTCCCGCAGGCGGGCGTGGCACTCGGTATGTCCGCAATCGCGGCAACGCTCTTGACGGATGGCGGCTCGACCGTGCGTAACATCGTACTGTTCGGTGTGCTGATTTATGAGCTGGTCGGTCCTATGCTGACCAAGATCGCCCTGACGCACGCAGGGGACATCACCCCCAAAAAGGAGGCGGGCGAGCATCACCACCACACCTTGGCGGAGGTCTTTGCGGATGATCCCGACGAGGAGGACGTCGCAGAGGACGATATTCAGGTTCCGTAATCAAAAAAGAAGTCTGCCACCAAACAAGTGGCAGGCTTCTTTTTCTGTCATGGTTCCGACAAAAAGCACCCAAAAAACGGACAAAATTTTAAAACCGACTTGTTTTTTGACGGAGTTTATATTATAATATTGGTGACCACTGTGTCACGATACAAATATAGGAGGCTTTTATGAACAAATTTGCAAAGCTACTGGGCTTTGACCCCGTAGCAAAACAAACCAACGTCAGAACCGAGATCACCGCAGGTCTTGTTACGTTCCTTGCGATGGCGTACATTCTGACTGTCAACCCCAACCAGATCTTTGGTAGCACGGCAAGTCCCTACTGGTCAAGCGTCTTTATCGCAACGGCTCTGGGTGCGGTGAT
>JAZRFD010000096.1:0-4665 GCA_045661185.1 Eubacteriales bacterium
TTCTAAATCTTGGGAAATAATATAATTTTCAGTGCGGACGGCGTAAGAAAATCTGACATTACTATTGTTTTGTACCCACGTTAGATTATCTTTAAGCAAATCAACAATGTGAGGATCGTTTTCATAACAAGTCAGTCCAATGCTTTGTATATGCGGTAAAGTTTGCAATCTTTCTAATAAAGCTATAGACAGTATTCCAGAGCCTGCTCCAGCATCAAGAATTTTCAAAGTAGTCTTGTTAGAGGGAATATCAAACAATTCAGCCATAAAGATTGCGGTTTCTTTGCTCGTGAAAAACTGACCATATTTTTTTCTCAAATCTTTAGGCATTTTCTTGACATATTCAGTTGTGTTACATATTGCAAAATCAAGTAGATTCATTTCTTCTAAACTCCATAATTTCACTTATATCACAGTCAAGCGTATTGCAAATTTTATACAGGCTCTCTAAAGATACAAACTCGTTACGTCCCATTTTTGCTAATACATTAAAGCTAATATCGGATTTGTTTTTTAGTTCGGTACGATTCATTTTTTTGTCAATTAGTAATTTCCACAATCTATCATAACAAACCATTGTTAAACGCTCCTTCTCTCTCTTAAGAGCATTATAGCATATTGTCAACAGAAAGTCAAGCAATGCTCACGATTTCGTGAGAAAATATGTTCATCTATAACTTGTCAATTTTCCTGACAAGCACTGCATTCGTGTCCACAAACGCAAAAATACGGCATACCTCTTTCGAGATATACCGCATTTTTGAAAACTGTCCTTTAGGGTACGCTCCTAAGCTCTCCCTCTTTTTTATTGCTTGGGATAAACGATCTCCTCGGCACGTGCGAGCGCTTCGTCGATGTTGGGAAGGAAGTTTTCTTCACCCACGGCCTTTACAAAGCCCGCGCGGCGCAAGACCTTCATCGGCTGCTCGTTCGCATGCGAGATTAGGAGAATCCGCCCGTTCTTGCGGCACTCATCAAGGATCGCAAAGAGATTTTTGCTGCCGCTTCCGTCCAGCATCGGCACGTCGCGCATACGTAAGATCACGACCTTGACGTCCTCCTTGACGGGGATCGCGCGGAATTTTTCCGCGGACGCGAAGAACATCGGCCCTTCAATTTCGATCACGGCGGTGCAATCGGGAATATCCTTGAGGCGCTGATGATCGTGCGACGCCAAAAATTCCTCATCGTTCCATGAGCGCACGTAGGTCACGTCCGCCATACGCTTCATGAACAGGATCACGGTCAGCGCCATGCCAACGGCAATGGCGACAACCAGATCAAACACCACCGTCAGCACAAAGGTCACGACAAGCACCAGAACGTCAGTCCACGGTGCGGTCTTGCAAATGTGCACAAACTGACGCCACTCGCACATATTGTACGCCACAATAAAGAGGATCGCCGCGATGATGGGCATCGGGATATAGCCCGCATACGGCATCAGGAACAGAAGCACAAGCAACAGAACAACCGCGTGTACCATACCCGAGATCGGCGAGCGGCCGCCATTTTTGACGTTTGCGGCAGTACGCGCGATGGCACCCGTGGCAGGGATGCCCCCAAAGAGACCCGAGCAGATGTTACCCGCGCCCTGCGCGATGAGCTCGGTGTTGGAGTTGTGCTTATCCCCAATCATGTCGTCGGACACGACGCAGGAAAGCAGAGATTCGATGCCCGCCAAAAGCGCGATGGTAAATGCCGAGGGAATGAGCTTGGGGATCATCTTCCAGTCGATCGCGGGGAACGAGGGAGCGGGCAGCTTTGCCTCGATCGTGTAAAGCGCCCCGATGGTCGGGACGTTATCACGGAACACGGGGATCAGCAGCACAAGCATCGAGCCCACCAGCACCGCGATGAGCGACCCGGGAATCTTTTTGCTGATCTTGGGCCAGACAATGAGGATCGCAAGCCCGATCAGCCCCACGACCAGTGCTTCCCAACGGAAGGTATCGACGTTCTTGCAGAGCGCCTCCAGCTTTTCGATCGCTTCAACGGGGCTCTCGCCACGGAAGCTCATGCCCAGAAAATCCTTGATTTGCCCGATGACAATGGTCACGGCAATACCCGAGGTAAAGCCCGTGGTGATGGTGTGCGGGATGTACTTAATCAAGGCGCCCAAGCGGAGCACGCCCATCAGGATCAAAATCAAACCCGCCATAATGGTGGAAATGACCAAGCCTTGCATGCCATAATCAAGGATGATGCCCGCAACGATGGTGGCAAATGCGGCGGTGGGGCCCGAGATGTTGACGCGGCTGCCACTAAGGAGCGAGATCACAAAGCCCGCAACGATCGCGGTGTAAAGGCCTTGCACGGGTTCCGCGCCCGACGCGATGGCAAGCGCGATGGAGAGTGGCAGGGCGATGATCGCAACAATCAAGCCCGCTACAAGGTCACTCACAAGCTGGCGCGCGCTGTAGCCCTTGAGAGATTCGATAATTTTCGGACGAAAAACCTTCATATTCGATAGTCCCTTCACATGATGATATTCACTTCCCTATTGTACTCCTTTTTCACCCCGTTTGCAAGCCCCTTTTTGACTTTTTCGTGAAATTCGTTGACAGAAAAGCGCAAATATGATAAAATAAAGAATGTGCTTAAAACAAGGAGAACTCAAAAAAACATGGAACAGATCAAAAAAGAAAACAAAATGGGCACGCTACCCATTCCCAAAATACTCTTTACGATGTCGGTGCCGATCATCATTTCGATGCTCGTGCAGGCAATGTACAACATCGTGGACTCGGTGTTCGTTGCCGCCTACGACAACGTGGCGGGCACGGCGGCGCTCACGCTGGCCTTCCCCATTCAGAACCTGATGATCGCCGTGGCGGTCGGCTTGGCCGTTGGCATGAACGCGCTGCTCTCCCGTGCGCTCGGTCAAAAGGACTTTGAGCGTGCCAATCACATTGCGGGGCAAGGCTATTTTCTCACCCTCTGCGGCTATTTGCTCTTCCTGATCATCGGACTCTTCTTCGTAGTACCCTATATCTCATTACAAAACGTAAAGCCGCTTACTGCGCAGTACGGTATCGAATATCTGTCGATCATCTGCATCGGCTCTGTCGGCGTATTCATCCAGGTCACGGGTGAGCGCCTGCTCCAATCCACGGGCAAATCCATGCTGAGCATGGTGGTTCAAGGTGCGGGAGCGGTTACCAACATCATTCTGGACCCCATTCTCATTTTCCACGGTGGCGAGGTCTTTGGCGGTGTACGCGGCGCGGCGATCGCCACGGTCATCGGTCAGCTCGTCTCGGGCGGACTTGCGATCTTTTTGAATCTCAAATACAACAAGGAAATTGTCCTGCGATTGCGCGCGCTGATCCCCGTGCCCCATCTCTTGCGCGAGATTCTTGCCATCGGCATCCCCTCGGTGCTGATGCAGGCGATCGGATCGGTGATGACCTTCTGCATGAATAATATTCTTCTGGCGTTCCCCAAGGACGGCGAGACCGCCATGAACGTGTTCGGCATCTACTTTAAGCTGCAAAGCCTTATCTTTATGCCCGTGTTTGGCCTGAACAACGGCATGGTGCCCATCATCGCGTACAACTACGGTGCGCGGCGGCGCGACCGCGTGACGGCGACCATGCGGCTGTCGATTATGTGCGCCGTGGCGTATATGCTTTTGGGGCTTTTGATTTTCCAATTCTTCCCCGATCAGCTTCTGTCCATCTTCAACGCAAGCCCCCGTATGCTACAGATCGGTCGCGTGGCGCTCCGTCGGATCAGCCTCAGCTTTGTGTTCGCGGGCTTCTGCATCGTCTCTCTCTCGGCGTGCCAGGCACTCGGCAAGAGCATCTACAGCCTGATCACAAGCGCGGGGCGTCAGCTCGTGATCTTGATCCCCGTGGCATTCCTGCTCTCGCGCCTCGGTGACGTCAGCCTTGTCTGGTGGGCGTTCCCCATTGCCGAGATCGTCAGCGTCCTGCTCGCATTCTTCTTCACCATGCGCGTCATGCGTAAGCTGCTCCCCAAGGAGCAGAAATAGACAAAAAAGAGAACCTCACACGAGGTTCTCTTTTTTACACGCCCTTACTCCTTCGGCTTACCCTTTGCGATCAGGCACGCAAGATACCCGAACACGATCGCGGCGGCAATTCCCCCTGCGGCGGCGGAAAGCCCGCCCGTCAGGGCACCGAGAAGCCCGTCGCTGTCCACCGCCTCCTTGACTCCCTTTGCGATCAGGTAGCCAAAGCCCGTCAAGGGGGTGGTCGCCCCCGCGCCCGCAAAATCTGCCAAGGGCTCGTAAAGCCCGACCGCCCCGAGGATCACGCCCGCCACCACGTAGATTACCAAAATCCGCGCGGGGGTGAGCTTGGTGCGGTCAATGAGGATCTGCGCGATTACGCACAAAAGTCCCCCGATCACAAACGCCCAGATATAAGTTCTAAAATCCGACATACACGCCTCCCCGCGTCAACCGCGCTCGATTTCCAAAAGATGCGCCACGGCAGGGATGCTCTCCCCCTGCTTGATGCTGTCGGGGCTCATCATCGCCCCCGTGGCAAGGAACAAAATGCGCTCCCATCTGCCCTTTTGCAGTTCGGGCAGCAGATACGCCGCCAAAACCGTCGCAGAGCAGCCGCAGCCCGAGCCGCCACCGTGTACGTCCTGCCGCTCGCGGTCAAAGATCAGCTGTCCGCAATCGGTATAGCG
>JAZRFD010000097.1:0-44377 GCA_045661185.1 Eubacteriales bacterium
TTCTGGGCACTCGTTCCTCCGATCATCGCAATCGGCTTGGCGCTGATCACCAAAGAGGTGTACAGCTCCTTGTTTGTCGGAATTCTGTCGGGCGCACTGCTTTACAACAACTTCAAGCCCTTGGATTCCATTGACACGCTTCTGAACGACGGTTTGATTTCTGCCGTTTCGGGCACGGCGGGAATCTTCGTATTCCTTGTGGAGCTTGGTATCATTGTGGCGCTCATCAACAAGGCGGGCGGATCTGCGGCGTTCGGCCGTTGGGCACAAACGCACATCAAATCCCGCGTAGGTGCTGCGATTGCAACCTTCTTCTTGGGCGTGCTAATCTTCGTGGATGACTACTTTAACTGCCTTACGGTTGGTTCCGTTATGCGCCCCGTAACAGACTCGCATAAGATCTCACGCGCAAAGCTGGCGTATCTGATCGACGCGACCGCGGCTCCCATTTGTATGATCGCACCGATTTCCAGCTGGGCAGCGGCAGTTTCTCAGTATGCAGAGGATGGCCAGGGACTGAAGCTTTTTGTTACGGCCATTCCGTTCAACTTCTATTCGCTTCTGACCTTTGTCTTTATCATTGCACTCACGGTCATGGGCTATGATTACGGCGCGATGCGAATCCACGAGTTCAACGCAAAGAACAACGGTGACCTCTTTACAAGCGGAGACCGCGCAACAAGCGCGGAGGTTGAGCCTTCCTCCAAGGGTAGAATGATAGATTTGATCTTCCCGATTGCTGTCCTGATCGTTGTTTGCGTCTTTGCGTTGGTTTATAACGGCGGCATTTTGGACGGCGTTGATTTTGTGAAGGCGTTCGGTGCGACCGACGCAACGGTCGGACTTCCGTGGGGCGGACTAATCTCTCTGGTCATTATCATGATCTATTTTGCGATCCGCCGTTCGATGACCATGAAGGAAATGATGAACGCGATTCCTTCCGGCTTTATCGCAATGGTGCCCGCGATCCTGATTCTGACCTTTGCCACCGCGCTCAAGAACGTGACCTCTCTCCTTGGCGCAAAGTATTTCGTGGGAGCATTGATGATGGGCGCTGCCGAGGGTCTTGCAAATTTCCTGCCCGCAATCATCTTCCTTGTAGCTTGCGTGCTGGCGTTTGCAACGGGAACCTCTTGGGGTACGTTCGGTATTCTGATCCCGATCGTCAACTACATCTTCCCGATGGGCTCGATCCTGCAGATCATGGGTATGTCCGCGTGCCTGGCAGGTGCCGTTTGCGGCGACCACTGCTCGCCCATTTCGGATACCACGATCATGTCCTCCGCAGGCGCGGAATGCAACCACCTCAACCACGTGTCCACGCAGATGCCGTATGCCGTTACCGTGGCGGCAATCTCCTTCGTGATGTACGTTGTTGCGGGTCTTATGGAGCATCTGGGACTTGAGATGTGGCTGCTTGCAACGATCTGCCTTGCGATCGGCGTGGCTTTGACGGTGGGTACACTCTTTGTGATCCGTATGATCGTCAAGAAAAAGGAAGCATCCCAAAAGGCATAAATAAAAAGGGCATCTCCCGTGGGAGATGCCCGATTTTTCATCTCATTTCTTCAATGTGATAAATATAATCCAAGGAGCGAAGTGCCTCAATGATCTGGCTGTGCGTTTTGTATTTTTTCAGTTCCTGACTGCTGATCGAAATCGCAACGGAATAGACACTGAGCCCTGAATTTTGATACGCCGTGTTTGCTTCAATGTCGTCGATGCGCATGCCGAGCTGACGGATCGTCGCAACAAAATTTTGTAGATACGCAATGCTTTTCAGCTCCAAGTGAACCTCAAAATGATTGGAGCGGTTTTTGAGATAGCGCTCGATATTTGGAAAGATGGAAAGGCTTGATAAAAGTGCCAGAAAGGCAATTAAAGTAACGGTGTAAAAGCCCGCGCCGACACAAAGTCCGAGAATGCCGCACGCCCAAAGTGCTACCGAGGTGGTAAGTCCCTTGATCTGATTGCGCGAGCTGTAGACGATGGAACTGACCGTGATAATGGCCAAGCCGATGATTGCCGCAACCGAGATCAGCGCAAACGCGCCGAGCAGGTAGATGTCAAGGATCATAGCAATGCAGGTGGCAAGCGCGACCGTCATAAACGTGCGAAGTCCTGCCGAGTGACGCTTGCTGGAGCGCTCACAGCCTAAAATTGCGGAGAGGAGAAGCGCAAGCGTTATGCGCAGGATCAGGGAATAGACGTTGAGCTCGGCACTCCAATCACCGAGTAGCTTGGAAATGGGATCTACGATCATAACAGTCCTCCTTTTTGATCAGCGCCGCCAAATGCGGCGATCGTTTATGTGAATTGGCTTGTATTGCTCCTCGGCCGCCTCTGTAAACGCGTCCTCGTTTTCCTTGTTGATGGCGGCGGGGGGAAGCTGCTCTTGTATTTTTTGAATGCGTTCCACTAAAAGCTCAACCTCGCTCTTTTTCTCGCCCGAGGCGTGCGTTTCCTCTACGCTGACAAGGTCCTCCAGCTTTTCGGAATAAGCCCCCGCGAGATAGAGCGCAAGCTTGGCGCAAACGGGTCCGACCAGCTCGTACAGAATACTGGATGCGAGGATAATGGTTTCAAGGGCCAAGCCAATCTCGCCCCCAAGCGCGCGAGCGCCCATTGCGGCAAGACCGATGGCAACGCCTGCTTGCGGGATGAGTGCAAGCCCCAAGCAGTTGCGGATTTTAGGCGCTTTGTGCACCGTAAGCGCTCCCATGAACGCGCCGAAATACTTTCCTGCGATGCGGATCACAAAATAGAGAAGCGCCACCACGATCAGGGGCATCGCACCGATGGAGCTGATCGATGTAAAGAGCGAATCCAGGCGGAAGTTGACGCTGGAGCGCACGAAAAAGAGAAGTAGAATCGGGGGACTGAAATAATTGAGCTGCTTAAAGAGCTTGTCGTCACCCGTCAGATTGATATAGACCGTGCCCATGGACATGCATCCAAGCAACGGGGAAATATCAAGGATGGTGCAAATGCCGCAAAATGCGAACAGAAGTGCCAGCGCAATGATCAGGCGGTTATCGGTCGAGCGCTTTTGCGTCATAAGGAACTTCATGAAAAAGCCGAACACACCGCCAAGAATCAGCACGCCGATGTTGGTCAAGAGGGGGAGCAGAACGTCACCCACGCGCACCGGCGTTCCGGATTGCAATGCCAGTGCGGAGGAAATCGCAATGCTATAGGCTAAAAGTGCTACGATGTTGTCAAGTGCCATTACCTGAAGGAGCGTGTTGACAAAGTCGCCCTTGGCACCCGTTTGCCGAATGGTCATCATCGTGGAGGTGGGGGCGGTTGCCGCCGCAAGAGCTGCAAGCACGATGGAGAACGCGAGCTGCAGGTGCAGAATGAAATAAGCCATGACAAACACGAGCAGGGAAGAAACACAGGCTTCAAAGAAGGTAATGAGAACAACCTTGGTACCGTTCTTTTTCAAAACGGAAAGGCGGAAAAACTCTCCCGTGCTGAACGCGATCAGCGCCAGCGCAATATCGGAAAGGAAATCCATGCCCTCCACAATGGCAGAGGGGACCAGATCAAGGCAATAGGGGCCTATGAGGATACCCGTGATAATATAAGCCGTGACGTTCGGGAGCTTGATCAGCTTGGTCAGCCGCGTCATAGCAAAGCCGAAAAAGAGCATGCAGGACACCGAAATAATGACGGATGCCGCGGGTGAGAGCGATTGCAGATACATGGCGTCTCCTTTCCTTGTGAGATGTGTAAATTATAACATATTATATGATAAAAATCAATAGAAAAGTGAAAAAATGTGAAAAACAGAGGATAAGCAAGTGCTTTTTGACAATTGTGAAACAATCTCCGAATTTATATGACATTTATCCGTCTACCACTTGACTTTTCCTTGGATCGGGTGTAAAATGATACCGTTTGAAACGACGGAAAGTGAGAAAACGTATGGAAATATTTTTTTCAACGCTGGGACAGACGATCTATCTGTTTTTGCTGATACTCATTGGCTTTGTTTTGACAAAAACGAAGATTATACCCGCCGAATCGGCAAAGATTCTGGCAAAGCTTGAAAATTGGATCTTTATTCCCGCACTCATGTTCAAAACCTTTATGGATGACTTTACGGTAGATCGCCTTGGACGTTCGGGGCGCGTTTTTCTGTTCAGTGCGGCGATCCTCGTCGTGGTCGTTCCCGTCGCGATCCTGCTCTCGCGCGGGCTTGCCAAGGATACCTTTACGCGCCACATCTTTACCTACGGCCTGGCGTTTTCCAACTTTGGTTACATGGGGATATCGGTTGTAAACGCGGTTTTTCCGCAGTATGCCGGCGACTACCTTGTGTTTACCATGCCGCTTTACATCCTGATCTATATGTGGGGCGTTCCGAACTTATTGATGTCGGAAGAAAAGACCTCCTTCAAGCAGAATCTCAAATCGCTTTTGAATCCGATGTTTATCGGCATGTTCATCGGCATGGCGATCGGACTTGTGACCTCGCTTATGCCGGACGTGAGCCTTCCCGCAGCCGTACAACCGCCCGTGCAGGCGCTTGATAGCGTTGTAACGGCACTCAAGAGCTGTATGTCACCCGTTGCAATGCTTTTGACAGGTATCACCGTTGCGAATATTGACCTGAAAAAGACCTTTTCCAATTTGCAGATCTATTCCGTTACAATCGCGCGCCTCATTGTCATCCCGTTGGCGTTCCTCGCGGTTCTCAAGCTGATCCCGGGCCTGCCGCAAAATCTGTTCGTTTGCCTCATCGCATCCGTGGCTATGCCGCTAGGATTGAATACGGTGGTGGTCCCGAGCGCTTACGGCAAGGACGTTTCCGTGGCGGCGGGAATGGCGCTGGTATCGCACCTGCTGTCCTGCGTTACGATCCCCTTGATCTTTTTGCTCATGTAAAGAAAAATCCCCCGCAACGGGGGATTTTTCTTTATCCTTTATAGGGGTGCGCGTCTGCGGTTTCTCGCATGGCGTCCATGACCTGGCGCGGTGATTTTGCCCCAAAGATCGCAGAGCCTGCAACGATGATGTTGGCGCCCGCCTCGGTGGCCAGATGAACGTTGTCTGGCTTGAGTCCGCCGTCTACCTGAACGTCAAGCTTCAGCCCCTTTGAATCGGCATAGCGGCGTACGACGCGAACCTTTTCCAGCGTTTCGGGGATCAGGGCTTGACCGCCAAAGCCGGGAACGACCGTCATGATCAGCGCCATATCAATTTTGGAAAGATAGGGAATGATCTGTTCAACGGGCGTTGCGGGTGAGATTGCCAAGCCACAGCGTACCTCGCGTGCGCGGATCTGCTCGATCGTTTGATCCACGTTTTTGCAGCTTTCCAGATGGATCGTGATCAGATCGGCACCGGCCTTTACAAAATCGTCGATGTAACGGCTCGGCTCGTTGATCATCAGATGCACGTCAAAAATGAGCTTTGTGTGGGGGCGCAATGATGCGATCACGGGAGCGCCAAAGCTGATGTTGGGCACAAATGCGCCGTCCATCACGTCCAGATGTAAATAATTCGCACCGCCGCTTGCAACACGCTTGACATCGTCCGCAAGATTGGCGAAATCCGCCGCCAAAAGGGAGGGGGCAATATAGATCATAACAATCGAATCCTTTCTTTTTTTGTAGAAGGGCTTGTTTTTTTGTCAAATTCCGTCGCGTGGCGCATATGCTGTTATAAAGCGTGCACGGGCGGAGCGGAGGGACGTGAAAAACGCGGGAAGTACGGTGAAAAAGCCGCTTTCAAACGTGCTTATTCTTGAAAGAGGAGGCAGACCGCGTGCGCGGCGATTCCCAGCTTTTCTCCCGTAAAGCCAAGCTTTTCCTCGGTGGTCGCCTTGACGCTGATGCGATCGACGGAAACACCGAGCGTTGCGGCAATATTTTCACGCATCGCGGGAATATGCGGTGCGAGCTTGGGAGCCTGCGCCAGCACCGTTGCATCCACGTTGCCGATCTGCCATCCTCTTTCGCAAAGCAGTTCCTTCACTGCGGCAAGCAGCACGCGGCTGTCAGCACCGCGGTAACGCTCATCCGTGTCGGGAAAATGCTTTCCAATGTCTCCCAGCGCCAACGCACCTAAAAGAGCATCCGAGATGGCGTGGAGCAGAACGTCCGCGTCCGAGTGCCCAAGCAGTCCCGTTTCGTGCGGGATCTCAACGCCGCCCAGAATCAGCTTTCTGTCTGTTGCCAAGCGGTGCACGTCATAGCCGTGACCGATTCGAATATCCTTCATCATTGCTCCTTACCCGCCCTATAGTCCAGAATTGCTTTTGCCAAAGGAAGATCGTCGGGGGTGGTGATCTTGATGTTCGAGCGTCCGCATTCGACAAGGCGCACGCGGTAGCCGAGATGCTCGATCAATGTTGCGTCGTCCGTGACCTTAAAGCCGTCGTCCTCTGCACGCGCAAGTGCCGCCTGATAGAGAGCCGTGTGGAACACCTGCGGTGTTTGCACCTGCCAAAGCCCCGTGCGGTCGATCGTTTCGGTAACGCTTCCAAGCGCCGTCGCGCGCTTGACGGTGTCGCTGACCAGATGCGCCGCGCAGGCCGCGTTGGTGCGATATGCCGTCAGGCACACCTTGTTGATCTGCGCGGGGGTCGTCAGACACCGCGCGCCATCCGCGATCGCAACGTATTTGATTTCTTCGCCAAGCACCGCAACGCCTTTTTTTGCGGATTCCTGTCGGGTCGTGCCGCCGCTGACAAGGTGCTTGAGCTTGGTAATGCCGTATTGCTTGCGCATCTGATAGACAGCTTCAAAATCCTCGGGGCGTGTCACCACAACGATCTCGCGGATCAGGGGAGACTTTTGATATGCGATCAACGTATGCGCCAAAACGGGCTTGTCGTTGATTGAGTAAAGCTGCTTGTTCAGCTTTCCCATACGCGTAGAGGACCCGGCGGCAAGGATTACCGCCGCGGTACGGCTTTTGGGAGCCTTTTCTTGAACGTATTTGACGAGCTTTTGCAATTTACTCATAGCAAAACTCCTTCCGCTTAAAAGATGGGATCAGTTTGCGTTATATTCGCTTTCTTCGATCGCGGTGATCATATCCACGCGACGCTGATGCTTGCCGCCCTCAAATTCGGCGTCGATAAAGTTGTCAACAAGATCGCAAGCAAGGCCCATGCCAACCACGCGCTCGCCAAAGCAAAGCACGTTTGCGTCGTTGTGCATACGAGTGAGTCGGGCGCTGAAGGTGTCGGAGCAGGCTGCCGCGCGAATACCGCGGTGCTTATTGGCTGCCATGGACATGCCAATACCCGTTCCGCAGATCAGAATACCAAGCTCGGTTACACCGTCCTGCACGTTTTTGCAGACCGCGTGTGCGAAATTGGGGTAGTCGCAGCTGTCAGCGGAATAGGTTCCTACGTCAATGACCTCAATGCCGCGCTCCTCAAGATGCGCAATGACCTTCTTTTTCAGTTCAAATGCCGCGTGATCGCAGCCTACCGTGATCTTGTTGGTTTTCATATTATTGTTCCTCTCTGTATGTTTTATATACCCGTATCCACGCTCATACGCTCGGCGCGCTCGCGCTCGGCTTGTGACAGACGCAGGTAGGTGGGGGAAAGCTCGATATCGGTTGTGCGTACGCCGCGCTCATACGCGCATCGCGCCACCTGTGCCACCGAATATGCGCTTTGTTGGCGTAGCTCTGTGGGAACGGGGATCGTTTCATGCTTCAAAAGCGACTCTGTGATCTCGTATCCGTCACCGCACAGGCGAACAGGCTCATCGTATGCCGCAAGGATCCGATCCAGCTCCTCAATGGCAATTGCGCTATCGGGCATCAGCCGCTCAAGCGTGCTGCCCTTTGCGCGAAAGAGCGCGGTATAGACCTGCTTACGGCGGGCGTTCATGACGGGGCAGACCAAGCCGTTGTGTGCGCGCAGATTGTATGCCAGCGCGTCCAGCGTGGACACGCCAATGCAGGGCTTATCGGTGGCGAATGCCAGACCCTTGACGGTAGCCGCGCCGATCCGTACGCCCGTAAAGGAGCCGGGGCCTGCGGATGCCGCAAACAGCTCCACGTCGTCCGGGGTCATATCAAAGCGCTTCAGCAAAAATTCAACCATGGGGAGAAGTGTTTCGCTGTGCGTGTTGCCGTTGCACAGAGTGATCTCGCCCAAGCGCTCCGTGTCCTCGCACAGAGCGACGGACGCGACCAGCGCCGTGCTGTCAAGTGCTAAAATTTTCATACGGTTGCCTCCGTTACGGTGCGGGTGGTGATCCGTCTTTCGTCGGGAGCGGTCGGATCACATTTTTCGATGGTGACGCGCAAGTGCTCCTCGGGGATCGCGTAAGGGATCTTTTCGCTCCATTCCACAAGGCAGATACCGGGGCGTACGAGGTAATCGTCATACCCGATGGAGATCAGGTCGTCCTCGCTGTCGATGCGGTACATATCAAAGTGAAAGAGCGAGAGGGGGCGCGCGCGATATTCATTGACCAAAGCAAACGTGGGGGAGCGCACGATGGAGCCGGGGGCGATGACCGACGCAAAGCCGCGCACAAATGCCGTTTTACCGACACCAAGGTCTCCGTAGAGTGCTACGAAGCGCGGAAGGGCTGCGTCCTTTAAAAACGCACGCGCAAGAGACGCGCCGTATTGCTCGGTTTCTTCTACGCTGTGCGTATATAGGATCTGTTCCATACGTCCTCCTTTCCCATCGTTTTCTTGCTATTAGTATAGCATAATTTCTATACTTTGTAAAGAGAGAATTTACTTTTTCTCCTGCTTTTTGGTATCTCTGTAATCGGGAAGCGACTGCTTCGATCCGTCGGGATATTGAATGACGGTGTTGTCAAGAATGCCGCGGAAGGATGCTCTGAATTCCAGAATATATGCATCGCGCAGAGCCTTCTGCTCGGCCTTTTCCTCCTCGGTAAGACCTATGTCCTTGGACTTCTTTGCCAGTTCGTTGATGCGTGCCAATTGTTCCTTTTCCATGCTTTCAAACTCCTTTGTGTAATCAGATCAAAAAGACCGTTCCAACATCGGTCGGGGGGATCATGCTACAGTCGCGCAGACGGTAGCCGTGCGCCGCACAAAACCGACGCATTTGTAGGACATCGGGATAGAGCGACAGGTCGCCGCAAAAAAGGATCTCGTCCGTGCCACCGTACGGCGCGTAGGAAGCGGCACCGCCGGGAAAGCCGTAATCATAGCCGTCAAGGCGGATATGCCCCGCAGAAAGCTTTAAAACGTCCATTCCGAACGCGCGTGCATGCGCTTGGATCGAAGCGTCAGCGGTCATCAAAGCGCGCTCGCCAACGGGAATAACCGAGCACTTGGCATACCCTTGTCGAACGGGGCAAACGGTCAGATCGGGAATCTCCAACAGCTCCGCCGCCGTTGCCTGCGGCAAGCAAAAAAGCGTTTTGCCCACACGCGCGGCGTTGAGGAGCACGTCATTGGGATACGTGGCGTCGTATTCCGCCGTGATCGTGCGAATGGGGCGCGCGGTGGCTTTTGATAGCATCTCCAATTCTTGCCGCGCTATGTGTGCGTAGCTTTGCGTGCAAAGGATTGCATCGGGCGCAAAAAAGAGAAGCATGTCGGGATGCGATGCGATGGGAGAGGGAAGAAGCGGATGCGGTGGCAGACGAAGCGGTGTGTGACCGATTCGCGCAAGCCACGCATCCAATCCCTTGGGAGCGCGTGCGTCCAATAGGGCAATCATAGATCCTCCTTATAGAAATAAAGGGCAGACACAATGTGTCTGCCTTACTTTATTTGCACAGGGCTCAAGCCTTTTTCATGGTGCGCAGGCAACGAGAACAAACGTAGATCGCTTTGTCGCCTTCCACTTTTACTTTGCGAATATTGGGCTTCCAGGTTCTGTTGGTCTTGCGGTGAGAGTGAGAAACGTTCTGACCGAAAACAACGCCCTTGTTACAGATACAACATTTTGCCATTTTTGACACCTCCTAATACATGCTCATTAGCCGTTTTTTGCATAGTTCGGCTATTCTTTACTTCACAACGTCCATTATTATATCATATGTTTTTGGAAATTGCAAGTCTTTTTTTTATTTTTTTTGTATTTTTTTCAATTTTCTTTTCATTTTAAGCGTTTTCGGTGTCGCATGCCGAAGAAACGTTCTCGTCAAGGGGTATGTCAACGGCTTTGGCCTCGGTTACACCGATCTCACGGTACGCAAGCACCTTTTTGGATTCGACCAGAATGCCGATCGGAAGCGCGCCCTCACTTGCCACGCGCAGATCGGTCAGACGACAGCCAACGCCTCGGCTCATGTGACGCAATCCGTCCGTAATGCTTTCTCCCACCAGAACGTGCGTGCCAAGGAGCGTGTCGGTCTGTGCAAGGTCTACCAAGCGGTCAAGCAGGGCACGGAGCGAACGAAAATCGGGAAGCCCGTTTTCGCGGAACGCGGGTGCGAGACAATAGACGTAGTGCCCGTCTCCCTCAAGCTCTGCGGAGATCGGCGCGCCCTTGCCGAGCGCAAACGCGCTGACGGTCGGGTGCTTCACGGTGGGATCCGCATGGATCGCAAGTCCCTCTGCCACGAGTGCAAGCTCCGTTTGTGCACGGTAGATGCCGAGTACGGTGGAAAGCACCTCACCGACGGTCTTGGGGTCGTCGCCCTCCGTCGGGAGCTCAAGACCGATGGAAAAGGCCTGCTTGCTATAATCCAATCCGCTTGCCGCCAACGTGAAAACGGGGGCGAGCGCAGTGTAGAGCGCGGTTTTAAAGAACGCGGACATGGGCGCGGAGGATGCGGCTGCGCAAATCAATTGCTCCATGCTTGCGACATCCGTATCACAACCGACCCGATCTACACAGACGCGCGTGTCAATCGCCTCGGGCTCCTGCGCATATTCGTCGGCAAGCTCCGCCTTGACGGGCTTGTAGTGGAACAGCAAACGCATAAACTGCGCGTTGAGCAAAATGGGCCGGGTCTGTCTTGTGCGGAAAAACTCAAAATTGCCGCCGCTTGATACCTCTGCAAACACGGTCGCCTTAATGTCGCACTCCTGCAAAAGCGGTAGAACCGCTTGTATTTCCTCTTTGGAAACGCGCAGAATACGCGAGGCGCCGTACTGGTTCGTCAGCACCGTCATAGGCACGGTCTCCTGCCATGCGGACAGAGCGGAAAGGTCGATCCGTACGCTGCCGAACAGCTCCAATAGCGTGTTCAAAATTCCACTGTCCTTGACCGTATATACGCCCAAAAGATGCTTTTTCAATGCTTCATCATCAAGAAACGCTTCTGCTTTTTTGCAAAAGGAAACGGAGGATTCATCGGGAGCGGGCGTGAGCAAAATCAAACGGTCACCCGCTTGCGGAGCCAATGCTGGATGAGGCAGCAGACGCAGACGAAATGCAGAGCGATCGGTTTTAACGCAGGATGCGGAGGGAGCCGAAATCATTTTACAGATCCACTCGGGGGCGCAGGAAGCAGGCACCGTGGGCGCATGCTTGCCCACACGGAGCAGATACGCGTTGGCGATTCTTGCGGCCTCCGTCAACGTGCAGGGATAGGCTGCATGGGGGTTGACCTCCTTGCGCTTTTTGATCAGATCCGCGTAGGTCTCTGCCACAAACTCATCGTTCGTAAAGAGGTCGGTCGGTGCCAGCGCTCCGATCGTTTGCTCCTGAATCGCGGACAGGGCGTCCAGCATATACAGCTCGTCGACCGAGGGGTCTCGCTTTTCCTGCGTTTTATAGTGATTGACGCAAAACAGAAGCACGTCGCTTGACATTGAAAGCCGCCACGACTCCTTAAGGCGTTCTGCCAATTCGGGCGTGTAGAATCTGAAGCCCTGAATGATATCCTGATAGTTCATAGATATTACCTTTCTTTGATTTGTTCGTCGGTGCAAAGAATGCCGTGACAACGCGTTCCGTCATTTGAGCAAATGCGTACGGAAAGAGCTTGGTTATCCAAGGGAATTGCGGATGCGCACGCCACCTCAATAAAGCTTGGCGTATGTCCGCTCGCCACTCCGTCGTGATAGCTTTCAAACAACACCGAAACGGTTTTGCCGTTGTATCCGTCAAGGATCTCGGAGCGGATCTGCGCTTGCAGGTCGGACAGGCGCTTGACGCGCTCATGCTTGACCGATTCGGGAAGTTGGTTGGGCATGGTGGCGGCGGGGGTGCCTTGGCGCCTTGAATAAGGAAAGACGTGGATCATCAAAAAGCGCGCTTCACGCGCAAACGCCATCGTGTCCTCAAAATCCGCCTCATCTTCACCGGGAAAACCGACGATCATGTCGGTGGTGAATTGTACGTCGGGCATTGCGCTCCTCAGGCGCGCGATCGCGTCCAAGGCCATGCGGCGGTTATATTTGCGCTTCATAAGCGCCAGGATCTTATCCGATCCGCTTTGCATGGAAAGATGGAAATGAGGCGCCAGACATTCAAGAGGCGCGATCGCGTCCACGAAGGGCTGCTTGATCAGGGAAGGATCGAGCGACCCCAGTCGAACGCGGCCAATGTTTGGCACGTGATTGACGCGACAGAGCAGCGTTGCCAGGTCGCAGCCGTTGAGATCGCGCCCGTATGAGGCGGTTTCAATACCCGTCAGAACGATCTCGCGGCAGCCGCCCGCGCTCAGCGCGGTGACCTCGCGGATCACGTCATCGGGGGCTTTGGAACGGATTTTTCCGCGCGCGTCGGGAATGATACAGTAGGTGCAACGGCTTTCGCACCCGTCTTCAATTTTTACGTATGCGCGCGTGCGGTCAAAATGGGTGATCTGCATTCGTTCAAAGCCGCAGGCGTCGGGGAGAGGGCAATGGATGCGAGGAGCGGCATTCTTTTTGCCACTCTCGCAAAGTGCGATTGCCGCATCCACGACCGATTGCTTTTCGGCGTTTCCGCAGATGTAATCAACCCCCTCGATGCGCGCGACCGCTTCCGGCTGGGTTTGGGAAAGGCAGCCTGTCACCAGCACGTATGCGGCGGGATTCCGCTTGATGGCACGACGGATAAACTGGCGCGCCTTGCGGTCGGATTCCGCCGTGACCGTGCAGGTGTTAATGACGTAAACGTCACAGGGGGCGTCGGGGGATTGAACGGTGAATCCGCGAGAGGCAAAGCCCTCTGCGATCGCCTCGGATTCATACTGATTGACCTTACAGCCAAGGGTATAGATCCCGACGGTGTAGGAATGTGAGAGCATTTATTTCTCCTTGAAATCGTAGTACCCTTATTTTATCATGTTTTTTGCCTCTTGTAAAGAAAAAAACGTAAAAAAACGCGCGAAAATAAAAAATATACTTGCAAATAAGAAAAAATAATTGTATAATATAGATGAATAAGAACCTGCCGAAGGAGGAAGATGCTTATGTCAACCGTTCACGTGATGGATCACCCGCTGATCACACACAAGCTTTCCATTATGCGCAACAAGAAAACAGGCTCCAAGGATTTCCGTGAGCTGCTTGAGGAGATCGCAATGCTCATGGGGTACGAGCTGACGCGCGACCTGCCCCTGGAGGATGTCAGCATCGAAACACCGCTGACCAAAATGAAGGCGAAGATGATCTCGGGCAAAAAGCTGGCGATCGTGCCGATTTTGCGCGCGGGCCTTGGTATGGTGGACGGGCTTCAAAGCCTGATTCCCGTGGCAAAGGTGGGGCACATCGGGCTTTATCGCGACCCCGCGACTCACGAGCCCGTGGGATATTACTGCAAGCTTCCGCCGGACATCAACGAGCGTATCGTGATCCTTGTCGACCCGATGCTGGCAACGGGCGGCTCTGCTGTAGATGCCCTCGATAACCTGAAAAAACGCGGATGCAAGCACATTCGCTTTATGTGCCTGGTGGCAGCTCCCGAGGGTGTGCGCCGCATTCAGGAAACGCATCCCGACGTGGATATTTATACCGCCGCTCTTGATGATCACCTCAACGAGCACGCGTATATCGTACCGGGACTGGGAGATGCGGGCGACCGTATCTTCGGCACACTGTAATCCAAACTGAAAAAGGAGCGTGGGGAAGCATGTTTCACAGGTTTCCCCACTGTCGTATTCATGCAGATCATTACCGTAAAGCGTAACGACGCGGGGCAACGCCTGGATAAGTTCTTGTCCAAGGCGGTAAAAGGCCTTCCGCTGTCCTTGATGTATAAATACATCCGCACGAAAAAGATCAAGGTCAATCGCGCGCGTACCCAGCAGAACTACATGCTGTGCGAGGGCGACGAGATCCAGCTCTTTATCCGTGAGGAGTTTTTTGCGTCGCCCGAACGCGATATGGGGGCGCTTTCGCGTATCCGGCCAAAGCTGGATATCGTTTACGAGGATGAACAAATCATGCTGCTCAACAAGCGCCCGGGTGTGCTCGTGCACGAGGATACCGCCGCGGCCGAAAACACGCTCATCATGCATATCAAGGCATATCTTGCGCAAAAGGGGGAATATGATCCCGACGAGGAGCAATCCTTTGCTCCCGCGCTTTGCAACCGCATCGACCGCAACACGGGCGGCATTGTGATTGCCGCCAAAACGGCCGAGGCGTTGCGCGAGATGAACGAGCGGATTCGCAACGATGAGCTTCGCAAGTGCTATTTATGTGCCGCGCACGGGATCCTTCCGCGCAAGTCTGCCACGCTGACGGCGTATCTGCGCAAGAATAGCGCAAACAACATGGTGGAAATTTCTGACACCAAGCGTCAGGGCTTTAAGGAGATCATCACAAAGTACCGCGTGCTGGAGGAGAAAAACGACACGTCCCTCTTGGAGGTCGAGCTTGTCACGGGCAGAACGCACCAGATCCGCGCGCATCTTGCCTATATCGGGCATCCGCTTTTGGGCGACGGTAAATACGGCGTCAACCGTGCCGACCGCCAAAAGGGCTATAAATTCCAAGCGCTTTATGCCTTCCGCCTGCGCTTTAAAGAAACCGAGCGCGAGGGCGCTTTGAAATATCTGGAGGGCAAGCAATTTGAGATCGACCGCGGTGATGTTTGGTTCTTAAAGGATTTTGAGTGAGGGAACGTATGGAAAGGGAACGCAACTATATTTTGCCGTATCTGCTGGTAGGCGCAGCCCTGACGGGGCTGACGCTTGTTTTGCCGCAGATCGGTTTTTTGGAGTGGCTGATGATGATCCCGCTCTTTATCGGTGTCTATCGGCTTGGCACTTCCAAGCGGCATAAGCTGTGGCGCACGTACGGCTATGGATTTTTAACCGTTTTCTGCTTTTATCTCATCAATTATCGTTGGTTTATCGCGCTCTATCCCTTGGATTTTGTGGGGTTGGGGCATTCCGAATCTGCGTTTGTCGTGGTGGCGGGGAGCATCGGGCTCTCGCTTTTGCAGGCGATCCCCGGAGGACTCATCTTCGTGCTTTACAAGCTGCTCAACCGCACCGAGGTGTTTTTACGCGCGCCGCTTCTCAGACCAATCGCTTTTTCGGCGCTTTGGGTCATTTTTGAGTGGTCGAGCACACTGACATGGACGGGAGTGCCGTGGGGACGGCTCTGCCTTGGGCAAAGTGAATATCTGCCCGTTTTGCAATCCATCTCGCTGTTCGGCTCCTATTTCCTCAGCTTTTTGATCCTTGTGGTCAACGGACTGTTGGCGTACGCGCTCCTGTTCCGTAAATACACACACCGCGCATTGGTTTGCGCGTCTGTAGCGCTTTCCATTGTCCTTGCGAACCTTTTGACGGGAACACTTCTGCTGCACGTGCGACACAAGCCGATCGACACGGTCAAGGCAGCGGTGGTGCAGGGAAACGTCAGCTCGCACGATAAATGGGATCCCGGAAGCTACAGCACCTCGCGCAAGATCTACGGAGAGCTGACGCGCAAGGCGGCAAAGGAAGGTGCCGAGCTTGTCGTCTGGCCCGAGACCGCGTTCCCGTATACGATCAATTACGACGGGGAATTGCGTGATTTCGTCAGCGAGCTGGCGATCGAATGTGATCTGACGATCCTTGTCGGCACGATCTGTGAGGACGATGACGGAAATTCTTATAACGCGCTCTGCCTTGTCACGCCCGATGGCGTGATCCACGACGATTATTATGCCAAGCGGCATCTCGTGCCCTTTGGCGAATACGTTCCAATGGCAGAGGTGATCGAAATTCTGTTTCCGCCTCTTGCAAACCTTTCAGCGCTTGGAAACGACCTGATGCCGGGTACCGATTCGGCATTGCTGGAGGCGGCAGGCGGGAAGGTCGGCGGACTGATCTGCTTTGACTCGATCTATGAGCAGCTGGCGCTTGACAGCGTCCGCGACGGAGCGGAGCTTTTGGTGCTTTCGAGTAACGATTCCTGGTTCAAGGATTCCGCCGCGATCTATCAGCACGAGGCGCAGGCAAGGCTGCGCGCCATCGAAACGGGCAGATACCTTGTCCGTGCGGGGAACACCGGTATTTCAACGGTCATCAGCGACAAGGGCGAGCATCTGGAATGGATCGACGTATTGGAAAAGGATTATTTCGTGTGTGAGGTGGAGCTTCACGGTTATCGCACCCTCTATTCCGTGATCGGAAACACCTTCGTTTATCTTTGCCTGGCGTTTACCGTGTCTCTTTTCGGAATGGCCCTTTATTGGCGAAAAAAGAAAAACGTGGACACCATGCCTTGACTTTCAAGGCGTTCTATGGTAAAATATTCAGTACTATCGCGAAGGAATTTCGCAGAAGGGAGTATCTATGTCAAAAGAAACAGTCAAACGGATCCATTTGATCTACGGCATCGTTTTATCAGCTTTGATCGTTGCCGTGGGCATTTGTCTGATCGCTTCCTGCATTGATATTTATAACAGCGGTGAGCAGGCGTTCTCACGCGAGAGTGTTGCCGCGCATTTTCAAAAAATTGCCGTTTTGGTGTATATTTGCCTTGGCGCTTTGCTTGGCGGAATCCTTCTTTCCATCGCCTTGCCCCTTGAAAAAAAGGCGGGCGCGGGAAAGATTGAACCCAAATTAACCCTGCAAAGGCTTTCCCGCAAGCTGGATACCGAGGCGTGCGGTGAAAAATGCCGCGCGATGATTGCCAAGCAGCACAAATTCCGCGCAATCGTCAAGACCGTGGCGACGGTTTTGTGCGTGGCGTGTGCCGTTCCCGTGGTCATCTACCTGTTTGACCCCTACAACATCGGCACGGAGAACATCAATCACGATCTTTTTTCCGCCATGCTCTTTACGGTCTGCTTTTTCCTTGATGCCGTGATCATTTGCTTTGCGGCAAGCAAGCTTTTGGAGCTTAGCATCGACACGGAAACGCGCATCGTCAAGGCGGCATTGGCAAAGGGCTATGCTCTGAAAAAGCCGCGCGAGGACTCCGAGGAGGAAAAGCGCTGGAAGGCGTGGGGCATCAACCTGACCCGCATCTTTGCCATCGCGGCATCCATGCTTGGAGCGGCCGCGTTCATCGGAAGCGTGATGTATCTTGGCGGCTTTACCACCGCAAAGCTGATGACAGGCTTTACCTTCGTTGCCGCGTGTGCGGTCGTCCTGATTTTGCTCCTTTTGGCTCTTTACTTTGGTGTTTGGCGCGAAAAAGAGGGCATCAATTGGGAAAAGCGCGCCATCAACACAACACGCGTTCTTGTTTTATTGGTTGCGATCCTGTTTATCGTTCTCGGTGTGCGTAACGGGGGCATGCGTGACGTGCTTCAAAAGGCGATCCGCATCTGCACCGAGTGTATCGGTCTTGGTTAAAGGTAGGTGAGTGTGATGAAAATTGTTCAATGGTTTAAGGCACACAAGCCTACAAAGCGCCGCTTGATCCAACTTTACTCAGCTCTGCTGTTCAACGCGAACCTCAAGGGCTTTGGAAACGGGCAGATCTACAAGGGACCCGTCAAAAACATCTGCACTCCGGGATTGAACTGCTATTCCTGCCCGGGCGCGTCCGGCTCTTGCCCCTTGGGCGCTTTGCAGAACGCGGTGGCAAGCAGCAACCGCACCGTTCCGTATTACATCTTTGGCATCATTCTTTTGTTTGGCTTTTTGTTTGGCCGCTGGATCTGCGGCTTCCTTTGCCCCTTTGGCTTGATTCAGGATCTTTTGCACAAGATCCCCACGCCCAAGATCAAAAAGGGAAGACTGACACGCATTCTGTCCTACTTCAAATACGTCGTGCTGGTCGTGTTCGTCTTTATCGTTCCGTTCCTTTACATGTTCCGTGATTTCCCGCTCCCGGGATTTTGCAAGTATTTTTGCCCCGCGGGAACGCTTGAGGGCGCGATCGGTCTGCTTTCCAACAAGGTCAACGAAAGCAGCTTCCGCATGCTGGGGCCGCTCTTTACGTGGAAATTCCTTTTGATGGTCAGCTGCATCGTCGGCGCGGTCTTTATCTACCGCATTTTCTGCCGATTCCTCTGTCCTCTGGGCGCGCTTTACGGTCTGTTTAACAAGATCTCGCTCCTGGGCGTGAAGATGGAGCGCTCCAAATGTATCGACTGCGGAAAATGTATCACCGTTTGCCAAATGGACATCAAGCACGTTGGTGACCACGAGTGCATCTCCTGCGGCGCGTGCATTGGCATCTGTCCCACAAACGCGATCTCCTATAAGGGCGGCAAGGTCAAGATTGCTCCCAACGAAATTGGGGAGGTGAAGAATGATGAAGCATAAGATTTCGCAAATTCTCACCGCCTGCCTGATGATTGCAGTTTTGGCAACTGCGCTGGTCTATTATAATTTCATCGACAAGGCTCCCGTGGTGGAGGGCTCTGCCGAATACGGATATACCGTCGGCAAGATCTGCTACGATATGGATCGGCCGCTGCTCAACGAAGAGGGAACGGCATTCAGCGATTCGTTTAATATAAACGATACCAAGGGCAAGATCACAGTGATCAATTTCTGGTTCACCTCCTGCACACCCTGCGTTCAGGAAATGCCGTATTTTGCGCAGCTTGCCGAGAAGTACGCAGAGGAACTCGTCGTGGTGGCATACCACGCGGACTTGGGCGACAAGCAGGGCGCGATCGAGTATGTGAAAAACAACTGGTCGGATTACAACATTCTGTTTGCCTACGATACGGCGGACTACAATGCGGATATTCCCGACTACTATACCAAGCTTGGCGGGAACGGAATGTACCCCCGCACGCTGATTCTGGATGAAAACAACGTGGTGGTGGCGGAGTATCAAGGCTCGGTTACCTACGCAATGCTTGAAAAGGACGTTCAATCTATTTTAAACAAGGATTAAAAAAGAAGGGGCTGTCTCACTAAGATGGCCCAAGAAAAAGAAAAAGCGGATGTTCTTTACCGAAAGGTATTGAGCATCCGCTGGCTTTATTGTATAATTTAATTGCTACAAATTTTTTTCTTTTTGTTACTCATAATCTTTTTCTGCCTCACAAAAAAGGAGCTGCCTTTAGTGCTTTTTATCGCATTTGGGACAGCCCCTTTTTCTTTATTGCTGTTGTGACTTTTTCCATTCGAGGTATTCCTCGTACGTGCCGGTGCGGTCAATGATACCGCCCTCGGGCGTGATCTCGATGATGCGGTTTGCAACCGTGTTGACAAGCTCGTAGTCATGCGAGGAGAAGATCAGGTTGCCCTTGAACGCGGAAAGGCCGTTATTGACCGCGCTGATTGATTCCAAGTCAAGATGGTCGGTGGGCTGATCTAAGAGCAGGAAGTTGGAGCCAAACAACATCATACGTGCGAACATGCAGCGCACCTTTTCGCCTCCGGAGAGGACGTTAACGGGCTTAAAGACGCTTTCGTTGGAGAAAAGCATGCGTCCCAAAAATCCACGCAGATAGGTTTCGGTGGTTTCCTTGGAATACTGTGCCAGCCAATCAATGATCGAAAGTCTGCAATCCTTGAAATAGGGGGTATTGTCATGCGGGAAATAGGATTTTGTAATGCTGACTCCCCATTTGAAGTCGCCGCTGTCAGGAGTATCCTCCTCCATAAGCACGCGGAACAGGGCAGTGATCGCCATTTCGTTACCGATCAAGGCGATCTTGTCCTCCTTGCCAACGGTAAAGGAAATATTTTTAAAGAGAGTGACCCCGTCCTGCGTTTTGGTCAAACCGTTGACGAACAAAATATCCTTACCCGCGAGGCGATCCATATCAAAACCGATAAAGGGATAGCGGCGGCTGGATGCGGGGAGCTCCTCGACCGTGAGCTTGTCCAAAAGCTTGCGACGCGAGGTGGCCTGCTTGGACTTGGATTTGTTTGCAGAGAAACGCGAAATAAACGCTTGCAGCTCGCGGATCTTTTCCTCCGCCTTCTTGTTCTGCTGCTTGATCATGCGCTGGATCAGCTGGCTGGATTCATACCAGAATTCGTAGTTACCAACGTACATTTTAATGCCTGTATAGTCGATATCCACGATGTTGGTACAAACGTCATTGAGGAAGTGACGGTCGTGCGATACCACCAAAACGGTTCCGAAATAGTCGGAGAGAAATTCCTCAAGCCACATGATCGCGTCAATATCAAGACCGTTGGTAGGCTCGTCGAGCATGATGATGTCGGGGTTGCCAAAGAGTGCTTGCGCCAGCATTACCTTGACTTTTTCGGACTCCAAAAGGCTTGACATGCTGTCCCAAAGCTGCTCGTCGCGCATACCAAGACCTTGGAGGAGCTTGGAGATTTCGGATTCTGCCTCCCATCCGTTGAGCTCGGCAAACTCTGCCTCAAGCTCTGCGGCGCGCAGGCCGTCCGCCTCGCTGAAGTCCTCTTTTTCATAGATCGCGTCCTTTTCCTTCATGATGTCGTAAAGCTTCTTGTTGCCCATCATAACGGTGTCAAGCACCGTGTATTCATCAAACGCGAAGTGATCCTGGCGGAGCACGGACATGCGAACCGTGTCAGGGATCGAAATCTCGCCCGTAGATGGCTCAAGATCACCGCAAAGGATCTTTAAAAACGTGGATTTGCCCGCGCCATTGGCACCAATGATGCCGTAGCAGTTGCCGGGGGTGAATTTCAGATCAACGTCCTTGAACAGCAGCTGGCCGCCAAAGTGGAAGCTGAGATTGGAAATTGTAATCATGATATACCTGCCTTTTGTGTCAATCCTATATAGTATACCATAGTTGCTTTGAATTTGCAAGCGTTTCGCGGCTTTTTCGGGGAAAATAAAAAACGTGTTTTTTCCGCAAAGCCCTTGACGAAAAGCACTTTTTTGGATATAATGTAGAAAAGATAATCAACGAAAGGCTTTTATCATGAGAGTGGTAGTTAAAATCGGCACGTCGACTCTGGCGCACGCAAGCGGACTTCTCAATATCCGTCGCGTGGAGGAGCTGTGCCGTGTGTTAAGCGATCTGAAAAACAGCGGTCACGAAATTATATTGGTGTCCTCAGGGGCGATCGGAATGGGCGTGGGAAAGCTTTCGCTCAAGGAGCGTCCGCGTGATATTCCCACCAAGCAGGCTGCTGCTGCCGTGGGACAGTGTGAATTGATGTATACATACGACCGTCTGTTCCAGAAGTATCACCACATCGTGGCGCAGATACTCCTGACCGGCTCGGACTTCCGACATGACGATCGTTATCATAATTTCCAGAATACGATGCAGCGCCTGCTGGAGCTTGGCGTTTTGCCGATCATCAATGAAAACGATACGATCGCGACCGATGAGATCAAGGTGGGCGACAACGATACGCTCTCCGCTATGGTAGCCGTCAGCACAAAGGCGGATCGGCTCATTTTGCTCTCGGATATCGACGGGCTTTACACGGCAGATCCTCATAAGTGCGAGAATGCAACGCTCATTCACGAGGTACGCGCGCTAACGCCCGAAATCCGTTCACTGGCGGGCGATGAGGGCTCTGCTTTCGGCACGGGTGGCATGAAAACCAAGCTGCACGCGGCAGAGCTTTGTATGGAAGCAGGATGTGAAATGGTGATCTTAAACGGCGCCAAGACCATGCTGCTTTACGATCTGTTCGACGGTGAGGCGGTCGGCACGCGATTCTTTTCCCAAGGAGACAGAACATGACAACCCTTGAAATATTGAAGCAAGCAAAGGCGGCCACGTCAACGCTTGCAATGCTTTCCACAGAGCAAAAGAACAGAGCCTTGCTTGCCATGGCAGATGCCTTGGAGGCGGCAAAAGACGAGATCCTTGCGGCAAACGCAGAGGACGTAGAGGCGGTTGCGGGAAGCGTTAACGAGGTGATGATTGATCGCTTGCGCCTTTCATCCGAGCGCATTGCGGGCATGGCGCAGGGGATCCGCGAGGTGGTGAATCTTCCGGACCCCGTGGGCTCTGTAACCGAGGATTTTATGCGTCCCAACGGAATCCGCGTGCAAAAGGTGCGCGTTCCCATGGGGGTGGTCGCGATCATTTATGAAAGCCGCCCCAACGTTACCTCCGACGCGGCGGCGCTGACCCTCAAGAGCGGCAATGTCTGCGTTTTGCGAGGCGGTAAGGAGGCCTATCGCTCCTCTGGGGCGATCGTGCGCGCGATGCGTCGCGGCCTTGACAATCTCGGACTTCCGATCACGCTGATCAACATGATCCAGGATACCACGCGAGCAGGCGCCAATGAGCTGATGACCGCCGTGGATTACGTCGATCTTCTGATCCCGCGCGGCGGTGCGGGTTTGATCCGCGCATGTGTGGAAAACGCAAAGGTGCCGTGCATTCAAACGGGCACGGGGATCTGCCACGTGTACGTGGATGCCGAGGCCAACCTTGATATGGCACTTGATATTATTGAAAACGCAAAAACCGGTCGTCCCTCGGTTTGTAACGCCGAGGAGGTCTGCCTTGTCAACAGAAGCATTGCGAACGCCTTTTTGCCGCGCTTGAAAGAGCGTCTGGTTGACGCGCGGACGGCGACCGGAAAGACTCCTGTCGAGCTGCGATTGGATGCCGATGCATGCAAGCTGATCGACGGAACACCCGCGGGCGACGCAGATTTTGACACCGAATTTCTCAATTACATTCTCGCGATCAAGCTGGTTGATAGCGTCGAGGATGCCGTGGCACATATCGCGGCACACTCCACGCATCATAGCGACGCGATCATCACCGAAAACGATCGCGCGGCAGCATATTTTACTGCCGCAGTCGATAGCGCGGCGGTTTACGTCAACGCTTCCACCCGTTTTACCGACGGCGGCGAGTTTGGCTTGGGCTGTGAGATCGGGATCTCGACGCAAAAGCTGCACGCAAGAGGTCCTATGGGACTTTGCGAGCTGACGACCTACAAATATGTGATCCGCGGAAACGGACAGATCCGTTGAAAGAGGTGAAAAAATGAAAGCAAAATTTGGTTTTATCGGTTGCGGAAACATGGGCGGAGCCTTGGCAACCGCTGTTTCAAAGAGTGGAATGGGCACGCTTTTACTGTGCGATGCAAACACTGAAAAGGCAGAAGCACTCGCACGTACCATCGGTGCCGATACGGTTGATTTGCAAACGCTTGCCGATCAGTCGGATTATATCTTCCTTGGTGTCAAGCCGCAAGGGTTTGAAGGACTGTTCGAATCCCTCCGCCCGCGCGTGTCGGCACGCAAGAGTGCCCCTGTGCTGATCAGTATGGCGGCAGGTGTCTCCGTGGCGGCCGTTGAAAAAATGGCGGGATGCGCGCTTCCTGTGATCCGTATTATGCCCAATACGCCCGTTTCTGTGGGCGAGGGAATGATCCTTTATACTTGTAACGCTTTGGTGTCTGATGACGCATTAAATGGCTTTTCGGCGGCTCTTGCAGAGGCAGGACGGTTGGACGAGATCGACGAAGGCAAGATCGATGCCGCAAGCGCGCTTTCGGGATGTGGCCCCGCATTCGTGTATCTTTTTGCCGAGGCGCTGGCGGACGGTGCCGTTGAGTGCGGTGTGTCGCGCGACAAGGCAAATCTTTACGCGGCGCAAACGCTTTACGGCGCGGCAAAGCTGCTTTTGGAGAGCGGTAAGCATCCGGGTGAATTGAAGGATGCCGTTTGTAGCCCCGGCGGCACGACCATCGCGGGCGTGCACGCTTTGGAGGAGGGGACCTTCCGTGCGGCTTCCATGAATGCGGTCACCGCAGCGTATGAAAAAACATTGAAACTGAAAAAATAACCGAAAAACAGCGGATTGAAAAAATCTGCTGTTTTTTTATCAAAACCTCTTGACAAACAATACTATGCGTGGTATAGTATTATGCAAAGGAGGGCATCAAATGGATATTCAATTAAAACGAGGCATGTTGGACATTTGCGTCCTCGCGGCGATCAAAAGCAAGGAATCCTACGGATATCAAATTATAAAGGATATGAAGTCCTCTGTCGATATTTCCGAATCCACGCTGTACCCGATCCTGCGTCGCTTGGAGGCGGCAAAGCTTTTAACGGTGCGCTCTGCTGAGCATAATGGGCGGTTGCGAAAATATTATCGCATCACCAAGGCGGGGCAGGAGCGGTTAAATGCGTTTGCAGAGGAATGGAAGGAAATGATGGTGATTTATCAATTCGTCGTACGAAAGGATGAGGAAGAATGACAAAGTTTGAATTTTTGGCGGCGCTGGAGCGGGAATTGAAAGATATTCCTACCGCTGACCGCAAGCGTTTTTTGGATTACTATGCGGAAATGATCGAGGATCGGATCGAGGAAAACGGTAATGAAGAAGCGGCGGTTGCCGAATTTGGCGATCCTTTGACGGTGGCGGAGCAGATCCGCGCGGAGATGAATGCAGAGGGGACTTCGCAGTCGACCTCGCCCATGCCGCAAAAGGAACGGCCGCCAAAGCACACGTGGAAGCCGTTGTGGATCGTTTTGTTGGTGTTGGGCGCTCCCTTGTGGATCTCGCTTTTGGCGGCTGGATTTGTGATCCTTCTGTCGGTGTATATTGTTTTGTGGTCGGTCGCAATCACCCTTTGGGCGGTTGTTGTGAGCCTTGGGGCCGTTTGCGTGGCGGGGATCCTGTCGTGTTCTCTTTTGATCGTTTCCGGGAATGCGGCAACGGGTGTGTTGCTTTTAGGCGGCGGACTGATCTGCGGCGGGCTCGCGATTTTCGGCTCTTTAGGATGTGTACAAGCAAGCCGTGGATTGGCAGTCCTTAGTAAGTCAATTTTTCTCTGTATCAAAAGAATGCTTGTCGGAAAGGAGAAACGGGCATGAAAAAGGCAACTAAAATTGCGCTGGTCATAGCATGCGTCTCTATACTGGCAGGCGTAATCGTTTCATTTTCAGCGCTTGCAATGATGGGATTTGATCTCTCAAAGCTCAATTCCTACAATCTTGAAACCAAGGAATATACCGTTGAAGAAGATTTTACCGATATTGACATGAAGCTTCTCGATGCCGATATTACATTTTTGCCTTCCACGGACGGTGTTTGCCGCGTGGTATGCGTGGATGATGAAAAAATGGACTACAACGTGTCGGTGATCGACGGAACTCTTACCGTTGTTTACAAAGACACGCGGGCGTGGTACGATCACATCGGTATTCATTGGGGCAAGAAGTCGGTTACGGTCTATCTTCCCAAAATGCAATACGATACCGTTCGAATGGAGACTGTAAACGGTGATATTTCGATTTCCAATGCGTTTGCTTGGGGAGACACGAGCATCAAAACCGTCAACGGCGACGTAAAGCTGAAAAATTTGACGGTGCAGTCCTTGAATATCAAGCTCACCAACGGTGACGTGTCGCTTTCCAAGACGCTCTGCGAGGGGCGCGCTTATATCAAAACCGTCAACGGTGACGTGGGAATTTCCGCGTCCGATGCGGCAGAGGTGGAGATCAAAACGACCAACGGTGACGTAAAGGCATCCTTCCTGACCTCCAAAAGCTTCGTCGCTTCAACGGTCAACGGTGACGTTAGCCGACCGCACGGAACGAGCGGTGGCAAATGCAAGGTTACGACCACGAACGGAGACATCAGGCTCTCAATCGTAAAATAAAAGAAGAACCCGTTGCGAGGCAACGGGTTCTTCTTTTATTCTTCTTCGGAAACGACGTCCTCCGCGGCCGCGGTCGCTTCATCCTGCGCTTTGAGGTAAGGCTTGATCATATACCGCTCAATGATCGGGTACGCCGCATATGCGGACGTAAAGGCGGTTACGGAAAGGTAATACAGGAAGGGAAGGATGATCGGCACACCGCCCAAGGGGGTGGACATCAAAAGGAACAGCAGCGCGACGTTGATGGCAGTGATCAGGAACAGACCCAAAATGGCCATGATGTTGCGCTTGAAGCCAAGAACGGCGAAGATCAAGGCATTTTTCAGAATCTTGCGAATGGAGAGATCGAAGGTGACCAAAAGCAGGTAGACATAAAACCGCATCAGGAAATACAGGATCAGAAGAAGGCAGGTTGCCCAGAACAGCATATTTGTTCCAAACGACGTACCCGTCTGATTCCAAAAATAACCGATGTCAAAGGCCAATAGGAAGATCACGACGAAATCCAACATTCCAAGGAACAGCCCTTGCTTGAGGTTGCGCTTGATCGCGTAAAAATAATCGGACCAAACGAACACGGGCTCTCCCCGCACCATACCACGTAGTACGTAGGTGGCACCTACGTTTTGCCAGCCGAAGGTGATGAACAAGATGAGCGCACAGATCGCGACTCCAATGTAAGCTGGAGTGGCGTTATACACGGGGATCGTTGCTTGCTTTCCGTACAGATCCAAGAGGATCGTGGATTCGGGTGAGGGGGCGAGCTGATTGGCGGCAAATATCTGCGGAAAGACCCCATTTGTAACGGTGGGCGTGCGATCCACGCCAAACCAGATGTACAGCGCGATCAGAATCGGTGCTACCATGGGCAGCATCATCATGTTCAGCGTGATGAGCTTCCAAAAGCGTCTGCTGAGAAGCTTGAAATAGCGCTTGAGGGTCGGAGTCGTATCCTCCTCGATCGCATCCGGACGGTTGTCGCGGTGGTAATTAAAAAATTCAAATAGCCTGTTTTTCTTTTTTGTAGCCAAGATGATACATCCTTTGCATAAATGATACTTATATTTTACCATACCCGCGCAGACTTGTCAAGGCGGGCAAAAAGTTTACAGAGTTTATACTTCGGTCTGATTCATAAAATCCGCGAGCAGAGCGTCCTGCAGGCGCTGTACCGTGTAGACCGCCTTTCCGCCAACGGGTATGCCGTCTACCTCTACAATGCGCATGCAAAGGGCGGACGCAGAGGTTAAGAGCACCTCGTCGGCATTCATCAGCTCATCCAGCATATAATCGCGTTCCTCAACGTGGATGCCAAAGGCGTGGCACATTTTGATCAGGTGTGCGCGTCCCGTTCCGGCGAGGATCAAATGATCGGCAGGATGCGTGATAAGCGTGCCGTTCTTTAAAATCGACACGTTGGAGTGCGCGCATTCGGTCACGTGTCCGTCACGGTGCATCACGCACTCGTCCACGCCCGCGTCTGTTGCCGCTTGTGTTGCGAGAACACTTGGTAAGAGGTTGAGGGATTTGATATTGCAATGGAATGCGCGCGTGTCGGGATACGTAATGCAGCGCAGGGTCTTGTAGGTATCCTTGATCGACGCGGGCTTGAGCATGATCCAAAGATTTGGTTCGGCATCCTTGGGAAATGCATGGGAGCGGAAATCCGTGCCGCGCGAAAACTGAAAATAGACCCAAAGCGCACCGTCGTCCATTTTTTGGACAAGAGAGCAGATCAGCTCGCAAAGCGCGTCCTGCGTTATCCTTGGGAAGATTTTGATCTGCGCGGCGCTTTGAAAAATGCGCTCCACGTGCTCCTTTAGCATAAAGACGCGGTGATTGCGGCTGAAGGTGACGTCGTAAACACCGTCGCCAAAGTAGCACGCACGATCAAGCATGGGCACGCTGATGCGATCCAGTTCATCGATCTTGCCATTATAATAGCCAAGCGTTTTCATAAATGGGGTTGATCCTTTCGTGTATCATTGATCGAAAAAATGTGGTTTTAGTTGGAAGGCGTGGGAGAGGAAATGACCTCAACGTAGATCACGGCACAGAGGAAATAAGAATTGCTTTTCTTGGCACCGTCATCGGGATCATACGCCGCGCGGCCCCTGATAACCAATATATGCGAGGTGTTCTCAGAAAAGTCAACGGAAAGGGAAAGATTCAACGCGCCGTCGCGGGAGCACGGTGTCCATTCTCCGACCTGGTCCCATTGATATTCGAGCTGTAAGACCCCGTAGGAATGAGAAAAATTGCCCGCGAGCGCGAGTGTTCCGCCCGCCGCGATCGTTTGTGTCAGATAGAGCGCTTGATTGTAGTCCGATGCTTGTAAGGGGGCGGTCAAGGTGGCATCGTAGCGATATTTGTCGGTGGCTTTCGCCAGATAGGAGCAGGTGCCGTGTGCCGGGTCGGTGGCGGTTTCGGTAGGCATGCCGGAGTAGACAGGAATCAAAAAGGTGCAGGCGGAATCCAGCGCACCGATTGAAGCAAACGCGGTGTAAAGCGTGCGCCCTTCGGTCAAAGCACCGCCCACATTTTGCATATACTGACCCCAGAAATTACGGTCGGAGCGGCTGTCAACGTTGAATTTTTGCAAATAAACCGTATTTTGATAGCAATCTATGTAAGAGGACTTGATCGAATACGCGCCACCGTAGATGGACTTCCAAACTGTGTCCCATTCCGCAGATCCCCATTTCGCGTTCATCGCTCCCGTTCCGTTTTGCGCGCGATTCATCGCGTTATAGTAGATCGAAAACAGCCCGTTTCCATAGGCTCCAATATTGAAAATATTGTACAACCCATTCAAGCCGAGCAGCTCGGATGAGGTGTGTCCGGAGGAAGGTGCGAGAACGGCGTTTCCGGAGGAGGATTGCGTTTTATTTTGATAATAGGTGTTCAGAAGCGTCCCGCATTGACCGCTGATGACGGGAGAGGAGCCGTTTCTGCCTTGCTCCTGTCGCGCCTTGACGGCAAGATAAACGGGGGAGATTGAAAACGTACGCCCAACCTCCAAAAAGTACTCGGCATAGGTTTTTCCGTTTTCCAAAACGGCATTTTCCATAAAGGTGGATTCCAGGACGGACTCGACGGCTTCTATGGAAGCGTCGCGCGTCACGGAAAGATCATAAAATTGAAAAATGTCGGCTTCGTTCAAAAAATTCCGCGGATCCATAAAGTATTTCACGGCTTCAATGGATGCCGGATAATGTCCCGCGTCAAACACGTTGGTATAGAAGGGATGGCGGTAGGGCTCAAAGGATTCATCGGAGGCGATCAAATTGTTGTCGATCTCCTTCGTTTCCTGCGCGATCACATAGCTCCACGAGTAGAGCGGGTAGGATTTGGAAACCGTTAAGGGAACAAATTCCCACGTGGGATGCAAGAGATGAAGCTCGGTTAATGCCGCGGCATAATCCTCGGGAAAGCCTTTGGCGCAAAGGGATTCATAATAGGCCTCTGCCTCTCCCTTAAAATAGCGCTCGTTTTCCTTGACATGAAAGACGACGGCACCAACCAACACACAGGTTAAAAGCACGCAAACCGTGCGCAAAAGGCCTTTTATGAGTCTGTTTTTCATGTCTGCCTCCTATCTTTGTTATTCTAATTTATATTATAACATATAAAAGGGTGTTTTGGGGAAGATTTACATAAAAAAAGAAATTTTTTAATAAAAAAAGGGGCTGATTCATTCAGATACGTTAAATGAATCAGTCCCTAAAGAATCATTCTTTTGTAAAGATCACAGCACCGTCCTTGACGTCTGCCGAGATGCGGTCGCCATACCGGATTTTGCCCTCCAGCATTTGCGCGGAAAAGGGATCCTCCACAAGGCGAACGACCGCACGACGCAACGGACGCGCGCCGTAGGTTTCATCAAAGCCCTCGGTAGCAAGGTGAGCGGCTACAGCAGGCGTTACGGTCAGGGTAATACCGATGTCGGCAATACGCTTTTGAAGGTCCGCGAGCATCAATGTGGCGATCTGCTCAATGTTCTCGCGTGTCAGACTGTTGAAAACGATGATGTCATCAATTCGGTTGAGAAACTCGGGGCGGAAGGTGCCGCGCAATGCCTGCATCATACGGCTCTCGCGTGCCGCGCGGTCGGTCTTGTCAAAGCCCTCTGCAGTAAAGCCGAGCGACTTGGTAGCGGCAAGCTCAGCGGCACCCACATTGGAGGTCAGGATCAGGATCGTATTGCGGAAATCCACGTGTCTGCCTTGCGAGTCGGTCAAGACACCGTCCTCCAAGACCTGCAAGAGAATATTGAACACGTCTGGATGCGCTTTTTCGATCTCATCAAACAAGATCACCGAGTAGGGCTTGCGACGGATCTTTTCGGTCAACTGTCCGCCCTCCTCAAATCCCACGTAGCCGGGAGGGGAGCCGATCAGCTTGGAAACGCTGTGCTTTTCCATATATTCCGACATATCCAAGCGGATCATCGCGTTCGCGTCTCCGAACATGATCTGCGCCAGTGCCTTTGCGAGCTCGGTTTTACCAATGCCCGTCGGTCCCATGAAAATGAAGGAGCCAACAGGGCGTCTGGGATCCTTCAGCCCTGTTCTTCCGCGACGGATCGCCTTTGCGATCGCCTCTACAGCGGCATCCTGACCGATCACACGTTCCTTGAGCAGCTCGTCAAGATGCAATAGCTTTTCTCCTTCTTCCTCAAGCAAACGGTTGACTGGGATTCCCGTCCATTGCGTGACCACGTCGGCAACGTCTACGTCGCGTACGACGGGGCAGTTGCCGTTTTGCTGCTGCGTCCAGTCGGATTTCTTGGCTTCATATTCCTGCTTGAGCGTTTGTTCCTCATCGCGCAAGGTTGCGGCACGCTCAAAATCCTGCCCCTTGACCGCTTCTTCCTTTTCTTTGGCAAGCGTTTTGAGCTGCTCCTCGAGCTCTTTCAGGTCAGGCGGGGAGGTGTGTGCGCTGATGCGCAGACGCGATGCCGCCTCGTCTACAAGGTCGATTGCTTTGTCGGGAAGGAAACGGTCGGTGATATAGCGCATGGAGAGCTGAACCGCCGCCTCCAGCGCTTCATCCGAGATCTTGAGCTTGTGATGCGCCTCGTATTTATCCTTCAATCCGCGCAGGATCGCAACCGCGTCCTCGCGCGAAGGCTCGCCCACCAAAACCGATTGAAAACGGCGCTCAAGAGCGGCATCCTTTTCAATATGCTTGCGGTATTCCGCAATCGTCGTAGCGCCGATCACCTGCATCTCACCTCGTGCCAAGGCGGGCTTGATAATATTGGCGGCATCCACCGCACCCTCGGCGGCGCCCGCACCGATCAAGGTGTGGATCTCGTCGATAAACAGAATGATATCGGGATTCTTGCGAACCTCCTCCATGATGTTTTTGAAGCGTTCTTCAAATTCACCGCGATATTTTGCGCCCGCGATCATGGATGCGATATCCAGCGTGACGATGGTCTTTGAGAGCAGATTTTCGGGCACGTTGCCGGCAACGATCCGTTGTGCTAATCCCTCGACCACCGCCGTTTTGCCGACTCCGGGCTCACCAATCAGGCAAGGATTGTTTTTGGTGCGGCGGGAGAGGATCTGAATGACGCGCTCGGTTTCGTTGTCGCGCCCGATGATGGGATCGATCTTGCCGCTCGCGGCCATTTCGTTCAGATCCCTGCCATAGCTTTTCAGCGCTTGTGTGTTGGCGAGCGCCCCTTTTCCGTTGACCTCAGCGGATGAGCGGGAGGTGTTACCCGTATCGTTGTTTCCTCGACCTTGGGAGGAAGAGAGAAACGCGGAAAGATCCTGACGCAGATCCGTGACGGAAACACCGATGCTTTCCAAAATTTTAACGGCTACACAGTCGCTCTCCCCCAAGAGAGACGCCAGAAGATGCTCGGTGCCGATATAGTCCTGACCGTTTTTCTGTGCCTCCGAAAGGGAGCCCTCTATGATCTTTTTTGTGCGCGGTGTCATTTCGGTTGCCGATACGGAGGAGGGAGCACCGACTCCCGTCAGGGCGATCAGCGCATTTTTGATCTTCTCGGGGTCTGCACCGCGTGCGCTCAGGTATTGTGCGGAAACGCTTGCCCCATCGGCACAAAGACCTAAAAGCAGATGCTCCGAGCCGATATAGGTATGTCCCAGCTCTGAGGCGGATTGGAGAGAGACGGAGAGGGCATGCTGTGCCTTTTGTGTGAATCTGTTTTGCATGTTGGATCAGATCCTTTCTGTTAAGATTCCGTCGATCTGCTCCCGCAGTCAACGGTTATTCCTTTGGATTCAATACTGCTTGGATTTTTTGCGCACGCAGCTTGTCGCGCGCGCTTTCGCTCTTGGGGGTGCTTTCCGAGGAGAGTGTCAGGGTTGCGGGCATGACCTCGACCAGGAGTGTCCCCAATTGCTCATAGGTGATATCCGATACGATGCCGAGCGAGATGCCAAAGCGAACGTCGGAAAAGAGCTTGATAAATTCGGAGGAGGTCATCATGTGCGCATATTTCAGTACACCCTCGCTCCGCTTAATGCGGTCGGTCAAGCGATCCAGCTCATCGTCCGTGATCGTAAGGCGCGCTTTTTTCTCGCTTTCTGAGATCTGATGCACAGCATCGTTGAGCTTGCGCAGGGTTTCTTCCTCGGTAATGCCGAGTGTGATCTGGTTGGAGATTTGATACATTGAGCCCGCAGATCCGCTGCCCTCGCCAAACAGACCGCGAATGGTAAGACCGATTTTTGAGAGCTGATTGGCAAGAGAATTCATGTAGCCGCCGCGCGTCAGGGCAGGGAGAAACATCATAACGGATGCTCGCATGCCCGTGCCGAGATTGGTGGGACAATGGGTAAGATAGCCCAGCTTTTCGGTGTATGCAAAATCAAAATCCTCATCAAGACGTTTTTCGGTGCGGGAAGCGTTTTTGTAGGCCTCCTCCAAGGCAAGCCCCGGAAGAATACTTTGGATCCGCAAATGATCCTCCTCGCAAACCATCACCGCGATCCCGCTCTGCTCCTGCAAAAGCAGGGCGTGCGGTGTTTCCTTGGTGGCAAATTCGGGGCTGACGTAATGGCGCTCTACGTAAGAGGTTGCCATAATAGGGGAGAGATCCGAAAAGTTGATTTTGCGAAATCCGGATGCTTCCAAGGGCGCGCTGACCTTTTCTATGATCTCGTTGGCACCGTTGGCGTCCAATCGGGAAGCAAAGGGGTATCCTCCAAGGTTTCTGGCAAGGCGTACGCGTGAGCTGATCACGGTGTCACTTGCTTGTCCGATCGTATTGTACCATGCCATATTATTCACCGTCCTTTCCATTTCCATCCGCTTCCAGCTTTCGGATGTCGTCGCGCAGGGTGGCTGCACGCTCGAAATCTTCCTTTGCGATCGCATCCTGCATCGCCTTTTTCAGACGCTTCAATTCCTCGGCGCGCGCCTGCTTTGCGCGGTGGCGGGAGGGAACCGCACCCATGTGCGTAGTAGTGCCGTGCACGGATTGGATCGTGCGTGCCAGCTCGTTTTCAAAGGTGGCATAGCAATCCGCACATCCCACGCGCCCGTCACGCGCAATGTCTGAATAGCTGCATCCGCAGCTCGGGCACTTTTTTTCAGCTTGTACACTTTTTAAGGTCGGCATTCCGAAAAATCCACCGAACAGATCGTCGTGCAGGTCCGCAAAGGGGTCAGCAAAGCTGCCGATCATCGAGGTGATATCCTGCAGGTCTCCTTTTTCGCGAAGCTTTGCCGCGCATTCACCGCAAAGGGAATAGGAGCGTGTTTTGCCGTTCAGATTCTCATTATAAAAAACGGTAGCGGTTCTTTTTTTACACTTTTCGCATAACATAAACATCAATCCTTTCTTTTGGTCAGCAATTGTCGTGTGTGCCGACCTTTTTGTATTATTATAGAGCTTTTCATGCGCGTTTTTTGTCACAATCTCTGCAAAACGGAAAAATATGGAAATTTTTATCTGTCCGCCATCAAAGAGAGAATGATTTGCTTAAAAATATCCGCACGGACACTGTTTTTTGCGATCTGCGGAACGGAGGAAAGGGCCGCGCCGGACACAGCGG
Source organism: Eubacteriales bacterium (assembly GCA_045661185.1). Lineage (GTDB taxonomy): Bacteria > Bacillota > Clostridia > Oscillospirales > CAG-272 > UMGS1865. The sequence continues at coordinate 33,843 of JAZRFD010000097.1, forward strand.
CATAGGCAATGGAAAACTCACCTTCACCAATACAACCGTTACCGAGCAGGTTCTTCAAATACGCAATGGCCTCGCCCTCGTCTATTTCATCACCGATGGCGCAAAAGAAATGCATCAGGTATTCATCGCGCCCCATGTGCTTTCGAATAATGCGGATGCATCCGCCACCGCCGCGGCGCGATTCGATTACGTATCCGCGTTCGGGGGTGAAGCGTGAGGATATCACGTAGCTGATTTGGCTGGGAACGCAGCCCAAGCGATTTGCCATTTCATTTCGCTGAAGCTCAAGCGTGCCGCCGCTCTGATTCAACATTTCCTCAATCATTTGTGCAATATAATCGGCAAGCATTTCTATGTCTCCTTTGACCTTCTTTGACTTTTGTGCTTTTATTGTACTCCAAAGGTCAAAGAAAGTCAAAGTCAAAGAAAGTCAAGCCGAGATGATTAAAAGCGATTATCGGAATTTAAGAGGGTGTTTTTTTAAAAAATCTCTTTTTTTCGAACTTTTTTGATTTTAAAAAAATGATGGAGCGAGTCGCTGTACGTCGGTTGACAAAGCGATATTTTTGTGGTATACTATAAAAAGAATGAAGAGAAAGGAGGAAAACCATGATGGAAGATCAAATCATCAAGAATGAAGAATTTCCATTGCTGTCGACCATTCAAGACCCTGATGATCTCAAAGCGCTTTCGGCACAGCAAATGGAGCCGCTTGCCAAAGAAATCCGGCGGTTTTTGATCCACCGTGTCAGCGAAAACGGTGGACATCTGGCATCCAACCTGGGTGTTGTGGAATTGACGTTGGCGATCCATCGCGTGTTTTCCTCGCCGCATGACCATGTTATTTTCGACGTTGGTCATCAAAGCTACGTGCACAAGCTCCTGACAGGCAGACGAGAGCAGTTTTCTACGTTGCGTCAGGGCGGCGGTATCAGTGGCTTCCCAAAAATCTCGGAAAGCGAGCACGATGCCTTTGGAACGGGGCATAGCTCCACGTCGTTGTCAGCCGCGCTTGGCTTTGCCGAGGCGGACAAGCTGAAGGGATCGGACGCGTATACTGTTTGTGTGCTGGGGGATGGTGCTTATACGGGCGGCATGATTCACGAAGCACTTAACAACAGCCGAAAGCGGCTTCGCCTGATCATCATACTCAACGAGAACGAAATGTCGATCTCGAAAAACATCGGGCGCTTTGCAAAGAATCTTTCGCGCCTGCGTTCCTCCAAGGGATATTTGAGAACTAAAAGCGGTGTTTCCGCGGTTTTGCAAAAGATTCCGCTGATCGGAAAGCCCATTCATTCACTTTTGCTCCGCATTAAAAAAGCCTTCAAATCCGCACTTTATAGCAGTAACTATTTTGAGGATCTGGGGCTCCGCTATTTTGGGCCCGTGGACGGAAACGATCAGGAAGAGGTCGAGAACCTTTTAAAGGAAGCAAAGCGCGCAAACCAGAGCTGCATCGTTCATTTAAAAACAAAAAAGGGAAAAGGATTCGCGCCCGCCGAGGCAACCCCTGACCGTTTTCACGGTATGGCACCTGCCGGACGAGCAAAGCCCGAGCAGACTTGCTTTTCCGAGCAATTTGGTTTTGCTTTGTCAGATATGGCAAGCCGCAACAACAAAATTTGCGCCATTACGGCGGCAATGGCGGACGGAACAGGGCTGGTGAATTTCCGTGCCGCGTATCCCGAGCGCTTTTATGACGTGGGGATTGCAGAGGAGCATGCTGTAACCTTTGCAGCAGGCCTTGCCGCAAACGGATATCGCCCTGTGGTTGCCATTTATTCTACCTTCTTGCAGCGCGCATACGATAATATTATTCACGACGTGGCCCTGCAAAAGCTTCCCGTTGTGTTCTGTGTGGATCGCGCGGGGCTAAACGCCTCCGACGGTGCGACGCATCACGGTATTTTTGACGTGGCGTTCCTTTCCGAGATCCCGAATCTTCGCATTTATACCCCCATTACAAACGGTGCGCTTTATAATGCTTTGGACGAGGCGCTGCACAGCGATGTGCCGTGTGCGATCCGTTACCCGAACGGTGTTGAGGATCCCGAGATCAAGCAAGCGTTTTACGGCGCGGCAACACCGCGCGGAATTAGCGTGCGTAATGATTATCTCCGTAAGCCAACCGATTCGCCCGAAGCGCTTGATCTTGTCTTGATTACGCACGGACGCATCGTTAAGGAAGCCATGGCGGCTCAAAAGGAGCTCGAGGCGCAAGGCCTTCGCATGGGCATTCTCCTTTTGGAACAAATCAAGCCCTACGGCGAGGCTGCAAGCCGTGTATCGGCACTCTTGCCGCAAAAGCCGTGTAAGGTCATTTTCTTTGAGGAGGAGATCTATGCGGGCGGCATGGGAATGCTTTTGTCCGACGCACTGAAGAATTACGACGTAATGGCCAATAAAACCGTTGAGATCCTTGCCGTTAAGGATGATTTCGTGATTCAAACGCAAGCGGAGAGTATCTGGAAATCCGCGCATATTGATCGCGATGAAATTCTGCGTGTTGCGTTGAAATAATATTTGATCCAATATTTTTCTTCACAAAAAAATCATATAAAATCCATTGACAATCCGGTGACTGTATGATACAATATTCTCGGTTATATTCAATCTTTGAAACGGAGGGAATACCGTGAATTTACAGTTTTGTGACGATTATATTCCGGGAACGCGCCTCAAGCGCGGGGATACCGAGAATCTGACCGGCTTGGATTTTTTGAAAAAGGTCTTTTTTGTGAGTGATGGGGTCATGCTGACGCAGATCCGCAGAATTTCGGGCATTGACAGCTCTACCTTGCAAAACTGGACCAAACGCGGTTGGGTCACCAATGCAAAATCCAAAAAATACGATATTGATCAGGTGGCACATATTCTGATCATCAACATGCTGCGCTCCTGCATGCAGCTGGATCATATCGCTTTTTTGATCCACTACATCAACGGTGACGTGGAGGATACAAGCGACGATATCATCCGGGACTCGATTCTGTACGATTATATTTGCCGCATCCTGATGTGCATCAATGAGCAAAACGGGTGCGCGCTGGAATCGGTCGGTGTTGTCGTAGAGGAGATTACGACGGATTACGTAGAGCCAGTGGAGGGCGCACGTGTGCGCTTGAATCGCGCGTTGGAGGTCATTGTCGTGACCTACTATTCTGCGTTGATGAAGCAGCACGCCGCAAATCTCCTTGAGCATTTGGGCGCATAATAAAAAAAGAGGCGAAAGCCTCTTTTTTTATTCTAAAACGAACGTTTTGATCGCTTTGACGGCAAGCCCGTCATCATATTCACGCACTTCGCCAAGCGCAAAGAAGCTGCCACCTGCATTCTGCAAGCGCACACGTGTCCCAAGCGGGAGCGTGACGCCAAGCTTTTTCAAATAAATTTCGCATCCGCCGCGACAAAGCTTTTCAAAGAAAGGAGACAATCGGACAGATGGAAGCGCAGAAAACAAGGATTCGGTGGGGCGCAGACAATTGATGCGTTCCTCGGGGCACATTTCTTCAAGCTGTGCCACGGCATAGGCTTGCTCGATCGGAAAATTGCAGGTTTCCGTTCGCATCAGCGACGCCATGACACCGCCGCATCCAAGCGCGGTTCCAATATCCGCGCAGAGCGTACGAATGTACGTGCCGCCCGAGCAATGAACGTCCAGAAGGTAATCTGTAGGGGATTCGGTAGGCTTGGCGGTAAGCTCGAAAATTTCGACCATACGTGCCTGTCGCTCCACGACCTCACCGCGACGGGCAAGATCCACCAGCTTTTGGCCGCCCACCTTTAAAGCGCTATACATGGGGGGGATCTGTGAAATCTGTCCCGTGAAGCGTGGGAGCAGGGCCTCTAAATCTTTGGCCGCAGGAATTGTGTGGGAGGTCTTTAAAACCGTGCCCGTGATGTCCTCGGTGTCGGTTTCCAGACCTAAACGAAGCGTTGCGCGGTAGCGCTTGGAATCGCTTGCAAGATATTCACAAGCCTTGGCCGCGCGTCCGACCAGAACGACCAGAACGCCCGTTGCCATGGGGTCAAGCGTTCCCGTGTGCCCGACGCGGCGAGTGTTGTAAAGACGGCGTATCTTATTGACGATATCATGTGAGGTTACCCCCGCATGCTTGTTGACGATCAAAACGCCTGATGCTTCTTCTTGCATGGCAAACCCTTTCTGTTATTTGATCAATATTTGCTCCAACGTGCGCTTTTGCACGTAATGAACACCGTTTTCGCGGTAATAGGTAACGCTTCCGTCCTCTGCGGGATCGGTCAATGCAACGCACTCATCGGGGCGCCCAAGTGCCAGGATCAGCTGCGGTGTGACAGCGTTGGGAAGACGCAAAAGTGTACGCACGTTGTCGGGCGAGAAGGAACCGATCATACATCCCCCAAAGCCGCTTTCGCATGCCGCCAGCATAATGGTCTGTGAAACGATCCCAACGTCCTTTTGAAACGTATCCGCGGTGGCGATCATGTCACGGTCACTGCAAACGACGATGTAGGCCGTGGGAGCATGTCCTTCGGGTGGAAGCTTTTGATCCTTGATCTTACCGGCCCAGCGGGTAGCCGCCAGAAGGTCGGCGCACTCCGCCGCGTCCGTTACGATGCGGAATTTCAGCATTTGAAGATTGATGCTGGAGGGGCAGTAGCGCGTACAATCCACCCAATCCTCCAAAAGAGCTTGCGGAATTTTGACGGAGGGATCGAAGCTGCGATAGCTTCTGCTGGCTTTTAATAAATCCTTAAGCATATGTCCTCCTTAAAATCTGACCCAGGCGGAGTAGATGACCTGTCCCTTTTCGGAAAAGCTTCGCTCGTATTCGGTCATGATGTTATCGGAGTTCGTTTCCGAGCGATGCAGGTCACGCGTTTGCCATTCAATCGTCAGCCCGCATGCTTCAAATTCCTTCAGCGAGAAATCAAACAGGCTCTCATTGTCGGTCTTCAGCTTCAGCATTCCGCCCGCCTTGAGGACGCTTCTGTAAAGCCCCAGAAAGCCGCGATGGGTCAATCTGCGCTTGGCGTATCCCTTTTTAGGCCACGGATCGCTGAAATTCAGATAGATACAATCAACGGAATGAAGGGGGAACCATTCTGCCACATTTCGGGCGTCGCCTATCAAAAAGCGCAGATTGTCAGGGCGATCGTCCTTGGCCTTCATGGCCTTTTCCAACGCAAGGCAAGCCACATCCGCTACACGCTCCATGGCAATAAAATTCACATCCTGATATTTTGCAGCCATACCAACGGCAAAATCGCCCTTGCCGCAGCCGATCTCAAGGTGGATCGAGCGCTCCGACGTAAAATAGAGCTTTGGATCTGCGGCGGGAACCGACGGATTTTCAATCAAGATCTCAGAGCATGCCGCAATTCGTTCGGCACCGTGCTTCTTTTTTCGCATTCTCATAATGGGTTCTTCCTTTTTTTAGTGATATTCATCTCATTATACCAAAAAAAAGCACCGATTGCAACCGAAAAAGTGAAAAAAGAGCGAGATTTTCCAATATGGTTGACAGCGTGTCGAATTTTGTGTATAATAGTGTCAAGAAACGAAAAACAGCACCGCATTGTGCGGTGCCGTTTATACTTTTTACTGTTTAACGTTCTTTTCAAGGTAGTTTACAACATCACCGATGGTAACGAAGTTGTAAAGATCCTCATCCTTGATCTCGATGCCGAATTTGTCCTCACACATGAAGATCAGGTCAGCAAGCTCGATCGAGTTGACGCCGAGGTCGTTTGCCAGGTTGGATTCCATGGTAATCTCGTCAGCATCCAGCTGAAGCTCCTCGACCAAGAGGTTTTTGAGCGTTTCAAACATAGTATCTTCCTCCAAAAGTTTTTGAGTTGGAAAATGGGCAAGAGCCCGACAACGGATATATTATACTTGATAAATTGCAATTTGTCAATAGTTTTTTGGTAAATCCACCTTTTTTTCGCTATTTTACGCAAATTACACTTTCATGAAAGGAGATCGGCTATGCATTTGTTTCATAACCGCCCGTTGTCCTTAGCGTGTTGTATTCTGGCGGCGTGTGCTTTGCTGATCTCTCGGGTTAGCTTCGCGATCTCGGTTGCTTTGATGGTGCTCGCGGCGTTGCTCTTGATCGTTTCTTTTGTTCTTTACTTGAAAAAGAGCTCCCGTGCGCCTCTTTTGGCGCTGATCTGCTCGGTTGCCGCCGTGATCGCGATCCTTGATTCGTTTGCGTTTTTTCACGTGCGCTATCCGTCCTATCAAAAATACGTCGATCAGGAATGCGTCGTGGAAGGGGTAGTGCTTGAACGGAAGCTTTCCAACGCATACGGAACGGTGCTTTACGTGGCGGTTGATCAAATAGACGGTGAGAAAGCACGTGCGGATATGCTATTAGAGTGCTCATATGCTTCGCCTTTGCAGGTTGGTGAGCGTTTTCGCGTGCGTGCGAAAGGCCGAGAGTTTGAAAAAACAGGCAAATACGACGAGGAGCGCGCCGCGCTTTCCGACGGAGTAGTTCTGGCTCTGGTTTGTGATAGCGCGGATCAATGCAAAATTTTATCGGGCAAAAGCCGCTCCTTGCGCGTTTTATTTTCGGAATGGAACGCGCGTGCCGCTTTTCGCCTGGAGAGTGCGGTTGGCGGGCGTGAGGGGAAGCTTTGCTCGGCCCTTCTTTTGGGAAACCGCGACGGATTGAACGGTGACGAAGCGTTGGCGTTTGAGCGCGCGGGCGTATCACATCTTTTGGCGCTGAGCGGACTCCACGTTTCTATTCTGATCATGATTGCAGAATGGGTGTTGCGTAAATGCTATTGTCCGCGCGTGGGACGCGTACTGACCGTTTTGCTCCTTTCGGTTTTATATTTGTTCTTAACGGGCGCCTCGCTGTCTACTGCGCGTGCCGTTTGTATGTTAGGTGTGCTGACACTTGGGTTCTGCTTGCAGGAAAGCTACGATTCCTTTACGGCTCTTTGCATCAGCCTTGCCTTTTTGATCGTTTTGATGCCGTATGCCGTGCTGGATATCGGTATGTGGATGTCCTTTATTGCCGCGGGCTCGATCATTATCTTTTCTCCTGTTATGGTGACCGTTTCCGAGCACTTTGCAAAAACAGTCTCACTTCCGCACGTTTTACATAAAGCCATTTTTGGATTTTTTGGCGCGGCTTTCGTGGGACTGACCGCAAATCTTGGGTTGGCATACTTGCAGACTGCTGCGTTTGGCAATATTTCCGTTCTTTCGATTCCCGCAACAATGGTTTTGTCGATTCCGTTAAGCATGACGCTTGTCTGTTCCATTCTCACTCTGTTATTTCCGCCGCTTGGAGCGCTTACGAACGCCTTGTCAGGCGTGATGTTGGAGCTGACGATGCGCATGTCCGACCTTGAAAATATTTTGTTGCCAATGAACGATTGGCTAACACGATTCGTTTTACTCGCTTTGACAGCCGCCTTGATCCTTTTGGCAGTTGTCAAAATAAAACGCGCGGCGTGGTGTGCTTTACCGATCACACTTGCCATAGCGGCCGTGATCAGCTCTGTTTGTGTGACGCACGTAGCGCATAGCAGGCTTACGATCGATCGGCTCGATGGCGGCAGGGGAGAGATTTTGCTTGTGACACAAGCGGGAGATGCCGTTGCGGTCGTTGGTAAGAATGAATTGGCGGGTGGCGCTCGCGCGATTGCGGATGGCATGGCAGAGGCGCGGTGCACTGAGCTTGACGATCTTGTCCTTACGCATTATTATCATCAAGCAACCTATTTTCTCTCTGCGTTGGCAGGCGACGTTAAGATCCGTAATCTGCGCTTGCCGCCGCCTAAAGACGAGCGCGAGGAGGGAATTGCATGGCGCTTGACCGAGGAAGCCGAGGCGCGGGGGATCAAGGTGTATTTTCATACGGACGGGCTGGCACTGAACTGTAAAAGCATTGATTCGTTTTCTTAAAAGCAGCTTTTTTTCGCGTGTCGAAAAGGGGCTGCTTTTCATATACTTTTAATGGGGGAGCACCCCCGTGATCAATCGGTTGGAGGCGACAATGGAAAAGGGCAAGCGTTCTTTAGCGGTTTTGGGCGGAGACATGAGGCAGGTCAGTATGATAGACGCATTGCGCGCACGTGGCTTTGAGATCAAGGCGTGGGGATTGCCACCCGTATGTGAGCAATCCAAGCATTGGACGGATGCCCTGAGGGACTGTGACGTCGTTCTGTTGCCGCTGCCTTTCAGTCTTGACAAGGTTCATGTAAATGCGACGCCCGCCGACATGCTACGCGTCGATCATTTACTTTCGCAGATTCCGGGGGGCACTCTTTTGGGCGGAAAGCTCACGGAAGAAGTCAAGAATCTAGCTCAAAAGCACGGTATCCGATGCATTGATTACTTTGAATCGGAGGTTTTACAGCTCAAAAACGCGCTTCCAAGTGCTGAGGGGGCAGTAAGTGTTGCGATGCAGAATTTACCTATAACACTTGATGGGTGCGAAACAGTCGTCATCGGTTACGGGCGAATAGGCGAGCTTTTGGCGCGTAAGTTGAACGCGCTGGGGGCTTTCGTTACGGTATTTGCGCGACGCGACGAGGCTTTGACACGAGCAGAGCTGGCTGGCTGTCGCACTGTAAAACTCGCGTGTCAAAGCGGCGTTTCAACCCTTGAGGCGATCGCTCCCACCGCACGCGTGGTCTTCAATACAGTTCCCGAATGGGTGCTGACACGTCGTGTGTTGGACCGTATTTCCAGAAGATGCCTACTGATTGATCTCGCATCGGCACCCGGAGGGATCGACCTTGCGGCCGCGCGCGAGCTTGGTCTGCAAACGGTGTGGGCGACGGCGCTGCCAGGAAAATATGCGCCCGAAAGCGCCGGAATTTATCTTGCGCAGGCCGTAGAGGCGGCTCTTGCGGGTATTTGACATATTAGAACAGACTTGAGGTGATAAAATGTTAGGTTATGCCTTCTGTGGCTCATTTTGCACGCATTCACATGCGTTGCGTGAGCTGCGGAATTTACTGAAGGAAGGGTATCAGATCCAGCCGATCATGAGCGATGCCGTATGGAGCACAAATACACGCTTTGGAAAGGCAAAGGATCTGCAAAACGAGGTGGAGCTGCTATGCGGCAGACCCATTATTCACACGGTTCTTGATGCCGAGCCGCTAGGGCCCGAGCACCCCTTGGAAGCGTTGATCGTCTCCCCGTGCACGGGGAATACCTTGGCAAAGCTTGCGAATGGCATTACCGATACCGGTGTTACGATGGCGGCCAAGGCGCATTTGCGGTGTGACAGACCGCTGATCCTTGCGTTGGCATCCAATGATGCGCTTTCTGCCAACTTAAAGAATATCGCAACCATGCTTTCTCGTAAATGTGTGTATTTCGTGCCGATGAATCAGGACGATCCCGAAAAAAAGCCGCACTCGCTGGTGGCGGATTTTACGCTTTTGCGTCCAACGCTGAAGGCCGCGTTTGAAGGGAAGCAGTTCAGAAAGCTTTTTCTGTGATAAAAAAAGACCACGTAGAGATGCGTGGTCTTTTTGCGCGCTTTGCCTCATATCTTACATTGATTGTGAGGTGCATGATGAAGAAAAAACGTTTTTTCGCAAATCCGCTGACGGTTTTATTTATCATTGGATTGCTTGTGCTTGACCGTAGCGGTATTGCGCTTATGACGGTTCTGGCAGCGTTTTTGCACGAGTGCGGGCATTTATTAGCGGCAAAAGCACTGCACATTCCGTGGAGCTCCATGCACCTGAATTTTCAGGGCGTGCGGATCAACGTCAGTGGCCGAGGTGTCAGTTATGGCGAGGAGTGGCTCTTGGCAGCCGCAGGTCCGCTGATCAGCCTTCTGTTGTCTGTCGCGGTGGCGCCTCTTTGGAGAGTAGGGAAGTTTGCCGTGATTTTTTCCTGCGCCTCGCTGTTACTTGGCGTTTTGAATCTTTTGCCAATCCGTACCTTTGACGGTGGACGAATGCTCGAGGCATTCTTACTGTATCGCACATCCTTGCGCGTAACACGCACCGTGCTTGATTGTGTGTCCTTTTTCTTTTTGTTCCTCATCTGGGCTTTTGCGGTCTATGTCTTGTTGCGCGCAGGCGACGGTCTCTCACTCCTTTGTTTTTCCATGGGCTTTCTCATACGTTTTTTTAAGCCGGAACCATAAGAAATATATAATTAATTACAAACGGTTTGAGCAAAGATCTTCTAAAAAAGCAAAAATTCGACCGTACGAAAGAGCAGTGCTTGCTTAATTGATGGGCGTTAGATGTTCGCATGATCTACTGTTCGCTCGATCTTTATCCACCCATCCAATTATACAAAATCAAAGTTTTGTATGATTGGGGGTATCGCATTTGGGTTCTCGCGCGGGCAATGCACCCCTGTTTTCATCAATTATAGCACCATTTTTGTAATTTGTCAAGCGCAAAAGCAAAAAAATCAAGAAAACCATGCGCCCTCGTCCTCGTCCGTACATTGCTCAACAACTTCAACTGTGTATGTAGAAACGAGTGAACCCGTACGCTTACGACGTTCCAGTCCGCGCTCCCTTGCCGCAAGCGCGTTCGCAAGTCCT
>JAZRFD010000098.1:0-3171 GCA_045661185.1 Eubacteriales bacterium
AGGCAAAAAATGGAAATTTGCACAAACGGATCGGCGTGGTTTTGTGGAATGTGCGATAAAAATGAGGGTGTGGGCATCAAGGTGCAACAACGTAGAGGCGATCATTGATCGCCCGCCATAAAAGGATTTCGCCCCAACAAGCGGGCGACCAATGGTCGCCCCTACCGTGAAAATGCGCATACGCTCCACGCAAAACAAACGAGGGTACACAATGTCGTGCACCCTCGATTGGGAAACCTATATCCATGTAGGTGCAAGTTTTTGGGAGAGGGGTGTGGGGGTTAGGGGGAAGAATGCCATACGGCATTCTTCAGAAACCGCTTGCGGTTTTGACTTCATTTCAAAAAGTCCTCTCCCCACAAAACATCCCCATAAAACATCCCCACAAAAAACTATCACTTCACAAACTCACGATAGATCGCGTTGAGCGCCTTTTCGAGGTCGTATTCCTCAACGCCGATGATGATATTCAGCTCGCTCGAGCCTTGGTCGATCATGCGAATGTTAATGTCCGCCGCGCTGATGGCACGGAACACGCGCGCCGCGGTTCCCTTCGCCTTGACCATGCCGCGTCCAACGACTGCAAGCAGCGCCAGACCGTCCTCGATCACCACGCTGTCGGGGCGCACGCGCTTGTTGATGGACGTCAGCACACGCTCACGCTTGGTTTCATCCTTGATCGACGCGGTGGAAACGATCACACTCATCGTGTCAACGCCCGAGGGCAAATGCTCGAAGGAGATGTCGTTGTCCTCTAACACGTCCAGAATACGTCTTCCAAAGCCGATCTCGGAGTTCATCATATCCTTTTCAATGTTGATGACCGAAAATCCACGCTTGCCCGCGATACCCGTGATCACGCGCTCGGAATCGTACTCCGAGGTGCCCGAAACGATCATCGTGCCGGGGGCTGAGGGATCGTTGGTGTTGCGGATGTTGATCGGGATTCCCGCATAGCGTACGGGGAAAATCGCGTCCTCGTGCAAGACCGACGCACCCATGTAGGAAAGCTCGCGCAATTCGCGATAGGTGATGGTCTTGATCGGAAGCGGGCCGTCCACAATGCGCGGGTCAGCCATCAGGCACCCCGATACGTCGGTCCAGTTCTCGTACAGCTCGGCATCCGCCGCGCGTGCCACGATCGAGCCCGTGATGTCCGAGCCGCCGCGGCTAAAGGTCTTGATGGTGCCGTTGGGCATGACACCATAGAAGCCGGGAATGACCGCGTACTGGTGCTTTTTCAGCTCCTCGCGCATCATCAGGTTGGTCTTTTCATCGTCATACGCGCCGTTTTCGCGGAAAAAGACGACCTGCTCGGCATCAATGAAATCAAAGCCGAGGAACTTCGCCAAAATCAGCGAGTTGAGGTACTCGCCACGGCTTGCGGCAAAGTCCTGACCCGAGCGATGCTCGATGGCGTTGCGGATGTAATCCAATTCGCCCGAAATATCGAAATTAAGTCCAAGGTCGGCAATAATGCTGTTGTAGCGATCCTTGATTTTGGAATAGTATTCGGAAATATCCTTGCCCTCGCGTACAAGCTCGTAGCAATGGTAGAGCATATCGGTGACCTTCACGTCGTCCTTGCATCTTTTGCCGGGTGCGGACGCGACCACGAAGCGGCGGTCGGGGTCAGCCTTTACGATTGCGGCAACGCGGCGGAACTGATTGGCATCCGCGAGCGAGGAGCCGCCAAATTTAACAACTTTGATTCCCATGGGGGAGCTCCTTTCACGCCCGAGAGGTCGGGCAGGGTCGAATTTTGCTTTATACTATATTATACGAAAAGATTTTGCCTTTGTCAAGCCCAATTTTAGCCGAAAGTCTGCATGGCGACAAATGATTTTTGCAAAAGACGCACAAAAAGTAGGGGCGACCATCGGTCGCCCGCCTTTAACAAGTGCGCACCGCACAAACGGGCGACCAATGATCGCCCCGCCCCTACTTTGAGGGAAACGCAAAAAAGGGGCTGTCTCATTAAGGATAATATGTACAAATGAAGGAATAAAGAAAGGCTCCCTTGTGTAAAGGGAGCTGTCGCGAAGCGACTGAGGGATTGTTTTTTGCGTGAATTTTGCTTTTTTACAACCCCTCCGCCTCATTCCTCGGCACCTCCCCTTACACAGGGGAGGCTTCTTTTGTGCAGTTTTGCTTTAATGAGACAGCTCCTTTGAATTTTCATTGCATTACCACGCCACGGGGTTGCCGTTTTCGTCGTAGTGCCAGTAGTTGCCCGCGAGCGAGGGGGATTCTCTGTAGAAATAAGCCGTCGCAGAAGCAATTGCCTCATTAGAAGTGTCGATTGTGATTTCAGCCCAATCGCTGATCGTGCCTGCGTAATATATCGTCTCAAGATTCGTACAGCCCGCGAACACATTGCGCCCAATGCTCTTTACACTCTTGCTGATCGTAATGCTTGCAAGGTCAAAACAATGTTGAAAAGCAAGGGATTCAATATTTGTTACACCGTTCCCCACCGTAAAGCTCGTAAAATCGCAACCGCTAAACGCATTACTGCCAATGCTCGTTACGTTGTCGGGAATATTGATGCTCTTAAGACTGCTGCACCCTTCAAACGTACTCCCCTCAATGCTTGTTATGCTCTCGGGGAGCGTAACGCTCGTAAGGCTACCGCAATACCCGAACGCATATCTGCCTATACTTGTCACGCCGTCGGGGATCGCAATGCTTGTAAGACCGCTGCAGCTCTGGAACGCAGATCTGCCGATGCTCGTCACGCTTCCGTCTGCGGGGATCACGCTGTTCACACATCCCGCAAGAAGGGTTTTGCTTTCCGTTTCAATCAGACAATTCCCAGCCGAGTGGTATACGGGGTTTTCGCTTTCCACCGTGATACTCGTAAGACCGCTGCAATCTGTAAACGCCATTTCGCCAATGCTCGTGGTACTATTTGGAATCGTAATCCCCGCAAGGCTACGGCAATAGCCGAACGCCGTCTCACCGATGCTTGTCACACTGTTGGGAATTGTGACACTCGTCAACGCAACGCAATACCAAAATGCAGACTTGCCAATACTCGTCACGCCGTCAGGAATCGTAACGCTCGTAATGTGATCGCGTTGAAAAAAAGCTCGCTCGCCAATGCCCGTCACGGGCTTTTCTTCATGGGTAGCCGGGATTACAATCTTGGTATCGGCGCACGCTCCAACT
>JAZRFD010000099.1:0-9857 GCA_045661185.1 Eubacteriales bacterium
CGATGGTCAAAAAGCCGCGGTAGCCGATCTCCTCAAGGGCACCCAGATACGCGGCGAAATCTACGCTTCCCTCACCCAGAGGCGTTTCGCGGAAGGCGTCGATGCGCTCCATGTCCTCGGGCATGGGGATAACGCGGTAAATGTACTCGGGGTTGGTGCGTCGAAGCATCACACCGTCCTTTGCATGGGTGTGAACGATGTATTTTTTGAGTCTGTGAACCGCCTTGACGGGATCGTCTCCCGTAACCATGACAAGGTTCGCGGGGTCGAGGTTGACGCCCACGCCGCAAGAGCCGAGCGAATCAAGAAAATTGCCAAGAACATCGGAGGTCTCGGGGCCTGTTTCAACCGCAAAATGCGCGTTCATACGATCTGCGTACTCCGCAAGCGTTGTGCACGCCTCCTGCATGATCTTATACCGCTCGTGATTCTGATCCTCCGGCACAACACCGATATGGGTGGTCACGATATTGGTCTCCATTTCCAGCGCCAGATCCACCACGCGCTTGGATCTCTCCACGTAAATCTTGTTGGATTCCGCATCCATAAAGCCATGACCGAAATCGCCGCAGATTGCAGAAAATTTCACACCGTGATCCTTTGCAAACGCCAACAGCTCGCGGCGGCGCTCCACCGTAAAGCTTTCCGGTGCAAATTCGCCGCGCGTGGCGTACATCTGGATGCCGTCAAGCCCCAAGGAACGCGCTTCCTTGATCGCCTCGTGGATCTCCTTGCGGAAGGACTCTACAACTACACCTATCGGAAACTGAAACATAAGACGTCTCTCCTTTATCCCTTGAATTGCTCTTGCAAGCAAGTTTATTATACCACATAGCTCCCGACTTGTCTATAGTTTTCTTCTATTCTCTCCCCCTTTCAAAATCCGACAAAAAGCACGCACCTTTTCCATTTGGCGCCATATAATGATAACAGAAGCGTTCAAGCCACGCGCGGGCGCTCAAGAATCCAAGGAGGAACTATTATGAATAACTGCCTTTGCAATCTGTTCGACAACAACTATCTCTGGCTGATCATCATCGCGATCATTCTCATCTCCTGCTGCTGCCACTGACCGTTCGTCCCTAAAAAGGGGGGGCGTTGCGTGATTTTCGCGCAACGCCCCCCTTTTTTTATGGGCATATGTACACCTTGTTTTGCATATGTTAGATCAGTACTCCGCCTTCAGCTTTGCAATGCACGCCTCGCAAATACGCATGCCGTTGAAGTACACGATTCCGTCCGCGCCGTTGCAAAAAATGCAAGCGGGCTGATATTTCTGAAGGATCACGCGAGATTCGTCGGTGAAAATCTCCATAGCGTCTCCCTCGTTGATCCCCATGTGGCGGCGGATCTCTGCGGGCAGGACCAGTCTGCCCAGCTCATCTACTTTTCTTACAATTCCCGTTGATTTCATCTTTTTTCTCCTTTTTCAGTGCGTTCTATCATTTTTTTGCTATTGTTCTATCGTCTTGGTTCGACCGAATATTATTATATACCATAATTTTCTGTATGTCAATACCTAAATATGGAAATATTTTACTTTTTTCGAAAAAGATTTCGACAAATGACGGGGGATTTTGCATGATTGGAAAGGTTTTTGGCGTTTTATGTATTTTATCGGTGCTATTTGGCGTTGCCAGCGGAAACGTGACGGCATTGGCGAACGCGATCCCAGACGGTGCGTCGGGCGCTTTGCGCGTGATCCTATCCCTTTGCGGCATGATGTGCCTGTGGTGTGGGCTGATGGAGGTATTGCGTGAGGCGGGCGTGATCCGACGGCTGTCACGCATCCTCTCCCCCATTCTGCGCCCCTTTTTCCCCGAGGCGTTCCGTCGCGGCGAGGGCGCGGAGGAAATCTGCGCCAACGTCAGCGCGAACCTTTTGGGAATCGGAAACGCTGCCACGCCCCTTGGTTTGCGCGCGATGGAGGAGCTGCAAAAGCATAATCCTCATCCCTCTCGCGCCAGCGACGAGCAGGTCACGCTTACGGTGCTGAACACCGCGTCCCTCACACTCATCCCCGCCAATCTGTTGGCATTGCGGCGCGCGGCGGGCTCCCTTGATCCCTTTGCCATTATGATCCCCGCCTGGATCACCTCGATCCTGTGCGTCGCGTTAGCGCTTTTTTTGACATCCATACCGCGTTTTTTCACCAATGTATCGCGAAAAAACGCTATACGTAAGCAAAAAAAGCATGGTTGAAGCAATTTCCGCACTTGCAATGCCCTTGGTCGTGGCGGCGGTTGGCGTGATCGTTTTATGGAGCAAAAAAGACTACTTCGGGGCTTTTGTGCGCGGCGCGGAGCAGGGCTTACGCACCGCGGTAGGGCTTTTGCCAACGCTTGTGGCGCTCATGGTCGCGGTTGCTATGCTGAACGCCTCGGGGCTGATCTCGCTTCTTTCCCGCTTCCTCTCGCCTGCCGCCAACGCGATCGGCCTCCCCGCCGAGCTCCTGCCTCTCCTTTTAACGCGCCCCTTTTCGGGCTCTGCCTCCACCGCCGCCTACACGGATCTGCTCGCACGCGTGGGCCCCGATAGCTTTGCGGGGCTTTGCGCCTCCGTGATCTACGCGACCTCGGACACGGTGGTCTACGTCATCGCCGTTTATTTTTCCGCCGTGAAGATCCGCTCGACACGCGCCGCCCTCCCCTGCGCGCTGGCCGTGATGCTTTTTTGCATCTTTTTTTCCTGCTTTTTGTGCCGCGTGTGGTTTTTTTGAAGCATCCCGGGCAAATACTCCCTCCGAAGATGATCAACGGAGGAACAGATATGATCAAGGGATCCCAAAGGCAGATGATCGTAGTCCGAACGGACGACAGTCGCTATTTTGACGAGGCATATTTCGTTTTACGCAAAAATGTGAAAACGCCCACGCAAAACGACATGCTGAAGGAGGCCAACCGCATTTTGTCCGAGCGCGTCTCGATACCCCATCGCTCGCGCGCCTCTCTTTGGCGCTGGCTCTTTTTCGGTGTGGGCGTGCTTTGCGGCGCGCTTGTTACCGTCGCGTTTTGCCTGATGCTTTTGTGACGCAACTATTTTCGATTTTGGTATTGACTTTTTTATAAAAATATAGTATAATGTAAAAGTTATATGAGAACGTTATCTTTGATCGGCTCTGCCGATCGGCTTTGCGAATATCATATCGGCGCCTTTACGCGAGCGGATTGGGCGTGTTTTTCGCTCGGTCTCGGCGCTTTCTTCCTGCCCCACTGTGAGTGGCAGGGGTCTGCTGTGTTACATCAACACAAATCCATTGTGAAAGGAGAACCATTCATCCATGCCCAAAAAGCCTAAAAAAGGAAAAGTCACGGGTAAGCTTCGCATCGTCCCTCTTGGGGGACTGGGCGAGATTGGCAAAAATATGACGGTGATCGAGTACGAAAACGATCTGATCGTCATTGACTGCGGTCTTGGCTTTCCCGAGGAGGATATGCCCGGTATCGACCTGGTCATCCCCGACGTTTCGTACCTTGAGGCAAACAAAGATAAAATCAGGGGCGTTTTGCTGACACACGGTCACGAGGACCACATCGGCGCGATCCCCTATCTGTTAAGAAGCATCAATGCTCCCATCTACGGCACCCCCCTCACACTCGGAATCATCCGAAACAAGCTTGAGGAACACGTCCTGCCGTGGACACCTAAGCTCTGCACCGTGAACGCCGGCGACACCGTCAAGCTCGGTGAGGTCACGGCAGAGTTCATTCACGTCAACCACTCGATCGCAGACGCTTGCGCGATCGCGCTCCACACGCCCTTGGGCGTTTTGCTGCACACGGGCGACTTCAAGCTCGACACCTCCCCTATTGACGGTGAGATGATGGATATTGTCCGTCTCGGAGAGCTTGGCCGCGAGGGCGTTCTGATGCTGATGTGCGAATCCACCAATGCCGAGCGAACGGGACACACCCCCTCGGAAAAGAACGTGGGCGCGTCGCTTGAGAGCATCTTCTCAACGCACCAGAAAAAGCGCGTCATCATCGCAACCTTCTCCTCCAACGTGCATCGCGTCCAGCAGATCATTGACACGAGCTACCGACACGGCAGACGCGTTGCCATTACGGGTCGCAGTATGCTCAACATCGTCAGCGCGGCCACCGAGCTGGGATACATGAAGATCCCCGCGGGTGTGCTGGTCGACATCAATGAGATCAAGCGGTACAAGCCAAGCGAATTGACCATCGTCACAACGGGAAGCCAAGGAGAACCGATGTCGGCACTCTACCGTATGGCGTTTTCCGATCATTCGCAGGTTTCTCTTGATGCCAACGACTTAGTCGTCCTTTCGGCGTCCGCGATCCCCGGCAACGAAAAGCTGGTGGGCCGCATCATCAATGAGCTCTCCAAAAATCAGGTCGAGGTCCTGCACGACGCGGTCGTTGAGGTCCACGTTTCGGGACATGCCTGCCAGGAGGAGCTGAAGCTGATGATGGCGCTGACCAAGCCCCGTTACTTTATGCCGATCCACGGTGAGAGCAGACATCTCTCGGCAAACCGCGATCTGGCAAAATTCATGGGTGTGAACGAAAAGAACATCTTCATATCCGAAATCGGCCGTGTGCTCGAGATCGACGCAGCAGGCGCGCGTTGGAACGGAACCGTTCCGGCCGGTAAGGTCCTTGTGGACGGCTATGGCGTCGGTGACGTGGGAAATATCGTTCTGCGTGACCGCAGACACTTGGCACAGGACGGACTGATCGTCGTCGTTGCGACAGTGGACACCGACGAGCGCATGCTCCTCTCGGGCCCCGACATTGTTTCGCGCGGCTTCGTTTACGTGCGTGAGGCTGAGGAATTGATGGAGGAGGTCCGTGCCATCGCATACGACTCCATCATGGACGTTCTCGATCACGACCTCAAGGTCGACCGCATGCAGATCAAGAAGAACGTCAAGGACGAGCTGACCCGCTTCCTCTACAGTAAAACCAAGAGAAAGCCGATGATTCTGCCCGTTATTATGAACGTTTGAGCAAAATCCGCAATTATGTGACCAAAATTTTGCCTTTGTTCATATTCGTGACACAGGGATTTCACAGAACAAAGTTATAATGTTTGCAAATGCTTGTAAAAAGCCTACAATATATGTAAGAAGAAAGGACTTCCATCATGGGAAAAGGAAAAAGAAACAGACAGCTTCATTTTGAAGACAAGCAAGTCAATCCCCAAAAGTACAGGGAGAGAAAGAAGCAGCACGTCATGCCGAAATGGGCGAAGAACGCGATCGCAATCACCCTCGCGGTGCTGATCGTCGCAGGAATCGTTCTGGGTGCCATGATCAACAGCGGTCTCTTCCTGCGTAATCGCATTCTGGTTAAGAGTACCACCGGCGAGAACGATCTGAACCAGCAAATGGCGACGTTCCTGCTCTGGCAGACGATGTATCAGGAAGCGTACTACGAATGGTACTACACCTCCTGGGGACTGTACGAGGATACTTACGGTATCACCAAAACCTACTCCTCCGCAGCATCCTACGGTATTGCGGTTGCATCCACCTACACCAAGGAGCTGCTCCGCGAGGGTATCGAAAGCATTTCGGACTACCTGATTGAGCTGGTTGCCGGTGCGGATGCCGCTACCAAGGCAAAGCTTGAGATCAACGACACCGATATGAAGGACGTCGAGGAAATCAAGACCTGGATCAAGAACGTATACCTCTCCTCCGGTTATATGGGAACCTACAAAAAGTTCCTGAAGGAGATGGTCGGTGACGGTATCACCGAGCGTGACGTCGAGGACGCAGCAAAGCTGGTCGTTCTCTACACCAAGTATTGTAACTATGCAAAGCTGAACATGGATAACGATCCTTCCCTTGACGTTCTGCAGGCCTTCATCGAAAAGAACCCCGCAGGTCACTTCAAGGTTTCCTATCAGCAGTACAAGAATGCGGATCCCGAGTTCCTGGTTGAGCTCTTCCGCAAGGCGCTGGCTGAAAAGTATGAGAGCGAGTACAAGGACCTCGTCACCGAGGAGCAGTACGAGCAGCTTCTGAAGGATCTGATCAAGGCAAAGAACTCCACCGAGAACAAGTCCGCAGAGGATCTGGCAAAGGAGCTTTACAAGAAGCTGACCGACACCAAGACCCCCACCGAGTGGGAGGATGCGGTTGCTGAGCTGACCGTCAAAACCGCTACGGTCGTAAAGCCGGGCGAGGACGATGAGGCTGACGCATTCCAGTCCGTGCTCTTTGGCAAGGGCTCGATCAAAGTGGAGGATATCCTGCAATCCGACGACGACGGCACCTCTTACGTGATCAACGTCACGGGCGGTGATGCGAAGAACGGCTGGGAGATCGCTTACGTGACCTACGTTGACAGCGACTACCACAAGGCATTCCGCGCTGCTATGAAGGAAATCGAGGAGCTCTCCGTTGATGCTGAGACCTTCCGCGATATGGTTGTGAACAACGTTGTTGACAAGAACTTCAAGAGCCTTGTGATCAACAAGTTCCTCACTCTTGGCGTTGTGAAAGAGGCACAGGAGGCGTTGAGCGACGCATTCCTTACCGACACCGAGCTGGATACGCTCGTCAAGACGCTTGAAATCGCCGAAACCGAGTACAGCAGCGAGAACAAGGCAGAAATTCCCTCCGAGATTGCAGACTATATCTTCAATACGAACAGAAAAGCCGGCGACACCAAGGTGATCAAGGTCGCTGATAAGTATTATATTGTAAACGTATTTACAAAGCCCACCGAAAAGGTTGCCGATGAGGCTCCCGCAGCTGAGGGCGACGCAGAAAAGATCTACACCGTTAAGGCGGGCTGGGTCGAGTACGACTACAAGCTTGACGAAATGCTCGCGGGCATGGAGATCAAGCAGTATATCAAGAATGATCAGGATCCCCTTGCAGTAAAGTACCCCGAAATCGCAGAATGGGCTTACGATGCAGCACGCGTAGCAGGTGAGCACCGCATCTTCGAGGACGAAACCACCTTCTACGTTGTATATCTCGCGCAGGCTGCTACCGACGTAGTCATCGGCACCGATACGCTCAAGTCCGTTAAGGTTGCAATGAAGGCTTACAATAAAGGCAGCGAGGACTCCACTCTGGTCGATTCCCTGAACTATAAAGCAAAGACCTACACGAGCACCGACGCAAAGATGCCCGAGGAGGTCAAGAATTGGCTCTTTGACGCGTCCCGCGTGGAAGGCGACGTAGAGCTGATCAAGGTCACCAAGGACTCCAAAACCACCTTCTACCTGGCATACGCATTCGGTGCTCCCGAGGCTGACGGCGAAAACCAGAAGATCGAGGCTTACTACGAAGCTATTGACCTGACCACCAAGGAATACGTCAACAACGGCAAGGATCCTCTTGCTACCGATTACGCAACCATCGCTTCCTGGGCTTACAACTCCAAGAGAGCCCCCGGCGACACCACAATCGTTACGATCGACGAAACCGTTTATCTCGTTTACGTGAACAAGGCTCTGACCTCTACCACGATCAGCGAGGGCGGAACCTCCTATAGCTACGTTTCCATCGCTATGGTTCCCTACACGCTGGCAGATGCTCCCAAGTCCGATTGGATCATGGGTCAGAAGGATACTTTGGTCAGCGATTTGATCAAGGATGAAAACTCCACCGAGTACAAGTCCGCAGACACGAAGGCTGACGCACTCTATCAGCTGCTCGCGGGCGAGAACGGCGACAAGACCCGTTGGGATGAGCTTGTAGCAGAGCTCGAGGTTAAGAACGACACCGTTAAGAAGCCCGCAAGCGATAGCTCCACGACCACCGCGGTTCAGGACGTTCTGTACACGGAAGCAAAGGTTGAGGTTGGCAACATCTACAAGGTCAACGACAACGGCACCTCTTACGTTCTCAAGATCACCGAGGTCAACGGCACCACCTACAAGTACGATTACGTCACCTACACCGACGACGAGTACTACGAATTCTTCCGCGGTTTGAAGAATACACTCAACGCATCCTTCGCAAAGGAGCCCGCAGACCTCACCTACCCCGATTCCTTGAGCACTGCTACCAACAAGTGGCTCTTCTCGGGTAAGTACGATGAGGAAGCTAAAAAGTACACCTTCGACCGTGTTGCAAACGACGTGATGCACTTCGCTGTAACCACCACCTCCGGCTCCAGCAGCACTCCCACCGAGACCGGCTTCTACAATGTTTATATCGTAACCGCTGCTCCCGAGCAGGATAAGGACGACGAAAAGGTCGTTTACGGTGGATATCTCCTGTTCAAGACCAAGGCTGAGGCTGACAAGGCTAAAAAGGAGCTGTCCGGACTCAAGGGCTTTGATCTGTGGCACGCATTCGCAGCGCTGAGCGTAACCGAGGGCGAGGGCGAAAAGGCTACCGTTACCAATGCAACTGTAAAAACCGCCATCACCAAGGACGATATCAAGGACGATGCACTTGAAAAGTGGCTCTTTGCAGACGAGCGCAAGTCCGGTAACGTGAAGGTTATTCAGGGCACCGACGGCTACTATCTGGCATACTACTACACCGCTGAGGAAAGCTGGACCCGTAAGGCAAAGGATTCCTGGGTGAGCGAGCAGATGGAAGAAAAGCTTGACAAGCTTTCCAAGAACTACTCTCTTGACGAGAAGGTTCTGAACAAGATCAAGAAGCCCGAGGATATGACCACCACCGCGGCTAAAAAGTAATTAAAAATCATAAAACAAAATGGCATGGAGCTTTCCGTGCCATTTTGTGACCGTACGAATATACTGTATTGACTTACGGTTAAATCTTGATTAGAAAAGGAAGAATACAATGGTACTTGATTCCAAACAAACCACGGTTGCGTACCGCTGCCCACATTGCGGAGCCGGGGTCATGAGCGCTGTCAATGTGTTCACGCTTGGAGCGGATATGATCAAGCTCAAATGCACGTGCGGGCAGAGCGAGATGACTGTCGTTTCGGGCAATGACGGAAAGGTCCGCCTGACGGTTCCCTGCCTTGTCTGCCCCAAGCCCCATCTGTTCACCTTGAACGCCTCGCTCTTTTACGGAAAGGATCTGTTCACCATGCAGTGCCCTTACGCCTCGGAGCTGACGCTGGCAATGGTGGGAGACGCGGAGCGCGTTAAAGCGGAGCTGGCTCGCACGGAGCTTGAGCTGCTGGATCTGATGGAAAAGAACGGAATCAAGGATCCCGAGGGGCTGCGCGAGCAGGAAGCGTCGTTGAGCGATCCGCAGGTCCTTGACATCGTGATGTTCGTCATTCACGATATGGATGCCGAGGGAAAGATCTATTGCAAATGTGACGCCTGCGACAACGGGCGGCAATACGAGGCAGAGATTTTGGACGAAGGTGTGCGCGTCAGCTGCAAAAAATGTGCCGCGGCGCGGTTGATCCCCACCGATTCCAACCTCAGCGCACACGCCTTCCTCAACGCTGACGCGTTGTATCTTGAATAAACGAAAAACGGAGCAGAAATTCTGCTCCGTTTTTCGTTTGGTACCCTAAATTTGCACCACTATAAATTTATTATATCATAGATGAATTTCCCGTGTCAAGTGTTTTTTGTATCTTCGGTCAAATTTCGGTGTATTATACAAAAGAAAACTGTGAAGTTTTTACAAATTGCCATATTGCAATTTCAAAAAAAGTGTGCTATAATAAAGATGCAGAAAGGAAGGTACAGTCCAATGGGCCATTAACAAATGAGATCCAAAAGAGATCAAAACCAACTTTGAAGCAAATCAACAAAAGAGCTTCGGGCGAACCAAGCATTCACGAATGAGCTTTCCGAACAGAGGAACATACGAACAGAAAAAAGTAGTAGGAATAAATAAATCCTCCTGTTAAGAAGTAGTCAACGAGCCTTAGGAGCTGGCTTGGGGTGCGGAACGGTTTGAACATAGATCAGAGAATTATAGG
>JAZRFD010000100.1:0-6158 GCA_045661185.1 Eubacteriales bacterium
GCACTTTTGTCTACCGACAAAGGTGCGTTTTTTGAATGATGTTTGCCTTCGGCAAATGATGACGGCTTCGCCTAATGATGTTCGCTTCGCGAATGATGTGTGGCTTCGCCACATTTTGGGGCAAACATCGCATCATTGCGACCGAAGGGAGCAACATCATTTTGAGCGAAGCGAAAACATCATATCGCCGCAGGCGATGCATCATTAAGATATACAAGGCGTTGCATTGCAACGCCTGCTTCGTTTTACTATTCATTTAACAGGAGTGACCTTCAAGCCACCCCTATCGGTTACAACGGTCACGTTCATACCGCCATCGCCAAACACGTATTTGCCGTTTTTCTTCTCGCAATCAAAGGAGAGCGAGGGCTTTTGGTCGCGTTTGGAGTCAAATTTGAGCGTAAACGGAGCGTCCTTTGAAAGGATCAGGCGCACGTCGCCCGATTTTGTTTTCACCGACAGCGTTTTGAGCGCAAGCGCAATCGGCTCCTCCCCCTCCGTGGGGGTGCTTACGGGCTTAGCGTCCACGCGGACGTTTCCCGAAACGGTTTTGATCTTCAGGCTTTGTAATTGGCCGCTTTCCAGCATATGCTCGGGGATTCGCACGGTCAGCGTCTTGTTTTTGTTTTGCGAGTTGCCGAAATACCACGAGGACGCACGGTATTTGACCGAAAGCGTTTTGCCGTCAGCGCTGACCTTGTAGCGAAGCACCCCATCCCGTGTCAGAGCCTCATCCGATTGCTCGCTCAAGGAAATATAGCGATCCTGGCAGATCACGACCTCCACGCTCCCGTCGATCCAATCAATATCAATCGCCGTAATGCCATCATGGGTCACGCTTCCCTCGCCCGCCTCATAGCCCCGATCGTCATAACGGTAATCCGTCCATCCGAAATTCCAAGCACCGCCCGCGATCACAGCATTGAGGACCCCGACAAGCACCGCCGCCAGCACAAGAGCCGCGGCCGTGATTCCAATGATCTTCAAAGCCTTTTTCAGTTTCATATGAACCTCCTATTGTAGCCGATTGATCAGATCGGTCCCGATCACATTGCCAAGTGTATAAAGAATGAGCACCGCGTCGGCGTCGTATGCCGTCGCAAGCGCGGAAACGTCAGTAAAATCTCGTTTAACGGACGACAAATTAAGCAAAACAAGATCAAAATGCTGTGCCAGAAAGGGCGCGAGCGCGTTTGCAAAGCTATCCTTGAAGATCACCAGCCTCGGCCGCGTTTTATCTCGGCTCGTAACGGTTACGACGTCATGCGTGCCGTCCAAAAAGACCGCGTACGGATCGTTTTTTAAGTGCGCCATATTATAAAGTGAATCCACGCGCGCGCCGTCTGCCGTGACCTCGAATTGGTCCTCGTTTCCAAGATACCATACTTCAACTGTATCGGGGCGGACGAATTTCATTCCTGCCGACGCCCAAAACGTACCGTAAAAATCGGTCGTCACGACCTGCTTTTCAAATGCGTCCTGCGAAATGATCTCGTTTTCCATTCCGTAAGCCCGCAGGATCTCTGCATATGCGTAATATGCGCCAAGGGTTGTCCAATGGTGGTCTGTTTTGTAATACACGTATTCGTTTTGCGCATATTTTGCGCGGTAAAGCGAGGTCAGATCAAGATAGCCGCGCTGCTCTGCCAGCGCTGCGGCCAAGTATTCCGGCAATGCCGTGCCCCCCTCTGTGGGATAGCGGAATGCGTCCTTCGCCACGTCAAGCGTTCGCGGCGGCAGCAGCACGAGTGTGGGGATTTTTGCGTTGTTAAGCATACGCGCGATTCCCTCGGCAGCTCCATCCGCATGCGCGGGATCAAAATGATCCATATCCGCGCAAATCGTTCCGTCAGCGCGTCGGACGTCAAAGCTTTTGCGCGCGAGCTGTCCGTTTTTTCCAAGCAGGATACCGTTGTTCTCGCCCTTCCCGCTTGCGGCTTCACACAAGCCCTTGAATCCGACGAAAAAATCCCGCTCGGGAAACTGATCGGCAAAATAGTCGTTCATGTCGGACGCAAAATCCCCCGAAAAAAGGGTTGCGGGGCGCAGATGCGGCAGGGATTGAAGTCCTCGCTTTTCGGTGATTGAAAAGCCTTGGTCGGGCAAGCACCAAAAGAAAATCGCGCCAAGAAAAAGAGCGCCGCAAAACAAGGCGGTTAAGCATATAGAATGCGTTCTTTTCATACGTCCCCCTTAAAACTGCGTGTATTCAAAGGGGCTGAACGCGGAATCGACAAGATAAGAAACCGAGATCAGCATCACGGCAGCGCAAAACGGAAGCGCCAAGGCCGCAAGGTGCGGGTGTCGCTCCTGCATACGCCTGCAAAGCGTGCGCGGAATGGGGGTCGAGCCGATGGCCGCCACCAAAAGCAGTGGCAAAAGGCGAAGCGCTTGATATCGCACTGTGGCGGTGGAGACTCCGACCGTGCCGATGCCGATCAAGGCGCGCAGAGACATCGCGATGATGCCAAGCGAATCGCTTGAAAAGATCAAAAAGCCGATCAAGATCAAAAAAATGGCATACGCGTGTTGAAAAACGCGCGGAGCGCGCTCCAAAAGTCGCAGCAAAAACATCTTTTCCAAAATCAGAATGACGGCAAAATACGCGCCCCAAAGGAGAAAATTCCAATTGGCGCCATGCCAAAAGCCCGTTAAAAGCCATACGACTGCAAGATTGCGGTATTGCTTGGCTTTCCCCTTTCGGTTCCCCCCCAAGGGGATATAGACGTATTCCCGAAACCAGGTGGATAGCGAAATGTGCCAGCGCCGCCAGAACTCGGTAATCGTTCTTGAAATATAGGGATAGTTGAAGTTTTCGGGAAAATGAAAGCCAAACATGCGACCAAGCCCGATCGCCATGTCCGAATATCCCGAGAAATCATAGTACAAATGCAAAGAATACAGAATCACACTAAGCCACGCCCCAAGCACCGTTGGCAAAAGGCTGCCAAGATCCCGAAAATAAACGTAGCCCGCGGCCAGGGCGTCCCCCACGAGCACCTTTTTTCCAAGCCCCGTGACAAATCGCACAATGCCCTTGGCAAAGCCCTCGACGGTTTCGGTGCGTTGTGTCAGCTGCACGTCCACGTCGTGATAGCGCAGGATCGGCCCCGCGATCAGCTGCGGAAAAAGCGTTACGTACGTGCCGAACGCGATATAATTTCGTTGCAGCTCGCAATCTCCTCGGTACAAATCAATGGAATAAGAGATGATCTGAAAGGTATAAAATGAGATTCCGATCGGGAGCACGAGCCACTTGACGGTGGGTACGTTTACGTGTGGAAGGCGAGAGAGATTGCTTGCAAAAAAATGATAGTATTTAAAGAAAAACAGGATCGACAGGCTGATGATAAGCGAGAGGATCAGGGCCGCGCGTGCACGCCGCGGCTCCTCTGTCCGATACCTTGCGATCGGATAGCCCAGCGCGAACGCTACGCTCATCTCAAACAGCATCAAAAGAATATAGATCGGCTCGCCCCAACCGTAAAACAGCAGGCTGAGCGCAAATAAAACGGCGTTTCTTCCCCGTCTCGGTGATAGAAAATAAGCCGCCAGCGTCAATGGGAGAAAAGCGAATAAAAAGATCAAAGAGGAAAACACCACGTCCGACACACCTCCGTTTCAAGAAAATCGGATATAGTATCGGCAAAATTCGTGTTTTCCATACTTTTTTATGCAGGTGACGTAAATTCGATCATGGCGCGGTAGATCGCCTTGACCTTGGCGTACTGGTTTTCGTTTGCGCTCGCGCCTCCAATCGCGCTCGGCTTTGTCAGCACGATCAAGGTATCCTCGGGCAAAAAGCTGAGCTTTTCACGGTAATACTGATAAAACGCGGTATCTCCCAAGCGGATCGCGTAGGCATCGTATGCGCCCGCAATCTCTTTTCCGAACGTACTTTTCAGCGGCACGGCAAGGCGCTTTGCCATATCCAGCTCGGTATAAACCGATTCGCTTACAAACCAAATCGAGCATTCGCCCGTCATAACGTAGTTTTGGATGCTCTTAAAGCGCTCGGCGTTTGGCTGCTTCGCACGGTGATAGCCCTCGTTGTCAAAGCCGCTTTCATCGGTAAACATCGCGCGCAGCTCGTCCTCGGAATAAAACGTATAGGAAAGAACGCCCACGGACATGGGATCCTTTTTGTCAAGATCCTCTGACAGATCGTTCAAAATTTCTTCAAGCGTCTCTTTTTGCTTATCACTCACGGTAAAGCCGCCCGCCACCGTTACGTACGTATCGGAGATCTTGCGGCCCGCGCACTGTACGATGCACACGATAAAGGCAAAGAGAAAGATCGCGCAAATAATGATCGCCCATCTGTTGTGATACCAGAAATTATCCAACCACTTTACAAAGCGGTTTTGAATGACGACCTCGCCCGCTTCCTCTTTTTCGGGGCGGATATTCGGTTCTTTTTCTGCCATTTTGATCCTCCTTTGCAAAGATGGGGTGTCGGCATTGCGACACCCCATCCCAAGTCAGCAGCTTATGCCTGGGTTCTGGAAACCTCAATCAGCTTCAAACGAACGATACCGTTGGGAACTACGATCTCGACCTCGTCTCCGGCTCTCTTACCGACAAGTGCCGCACCGATCGGAGATTGATCCGAGATCTTGCCCTCCATAGGATTTGCCTCGTTGGAGCCAACGAGATCGTAGGTGCATTCAGCGTTCAGATCCGGATTCAGAACCTTAACGGCAGAGCCAAGGCTTACAACGCTCGTATCGATATTGGATTCGTCAAGAATCACCGCGTTTTCGATCAGCTCCTCCAGCTCCTTGATGCGCGCCTCGTTCTTTGCCTGATCGTTTCTTGCTTCATCGTACTCCGAGTTCTCGGACAAGTCACCGAACGACCGTGCAACCGCGATATCGTTCTTGATCTTCTCTCTTTCCTCGTGTGTACGGCGATGAAGCTCATCTACCAGTTCCTGATAACCCTGCTGGGTATAAAGCATTTGTTTTCCCTTTGCCATGATTCTATCTCCTTATAGTGAAAAAATAATTACTGATTAACGGTTGCGATTGCTGTTTTGAGCTGATCGTCAAGCTCCTGCGGAAGCAGGTATACGTGATAGCTCTTTGCCTCATCGGTCAGTGCCACCTCAACGTCCGGAACGATGCCAATGCCGTGGTACGGCACGCCCGACGCGGTCACGTATGCGTAGGTGGTCATTTTTACCCAGCCGTCGTAAACGCCGTAGCTGAACATGCCAAGGCTGATATAGCTTTGCATGATGCCCTTACCAAAGGTGGTCTGTCCGATCACGGGCGTTTGCTTATGGTCGCGCAACGTCGAAGTGAACACCTCGGCGGCGCTTGCGGTGTTTTCGTTACACAAAACCACCATGTCAAGGTCGCGGTACATTCCAACCTCTGCGGAAGCTACACTGCACGATGCATATACCCCCGTTAGTGTTTGTGCCTCGGCAACGTAAGAACGCACGCGGTTGCCATCCTTGTCGATGGAGCTCAGGATCAAGTCCCCGTCATTTAAAAAGTAAGTCAGAACCGCCTTGATTGATTGCAGGTCTCCACCGGGATTGTTGCGCACGTCAAAAATAAACTTCGTGGCGCCCATCCCCTTCAGCGCCTCAACGGCTTGCTTGAACTGTGTGGGGGTGGTAAGATCAAATTCGCTGATGTGGACCACGCCGACCGTGGAGTCAAGATTGGTCAGATAATAAGAAACGGATTCCTTTACGAACGCGGCGCGGGTCATGGAGATCTCCCTTCTCGCATATGCGCCGTTTTCCATGCGATACACGAGCAGCTCGACCTGCGTTCCTTCCTCACCGCGAATGGCGTTGATGATCGTCGTATAACCGACCTCCGCCACAGTTTGGTAGACACCGTTGATCTTGACACCGCAAACGCAGTCACCGACCAGCATCCCAGCTGCCAGCGCGGGAGAATTCTTATAAACGGAAATAACCTGATATACGGGCTCCTTGACGCCGCCGAGATCAATCTCGGTCTGCACAACGCTCACTCCGATACCGACGGATCTGCCCGCGCTATCCTGCATAAGTACGGCATACTCCTGCTCGGTGTAATACTCCGCGTAAAGGTCACCCGTTGCCATAGCATACGCCTTCAGGACCGCGTCAAGCATTTCTTCCTTATCCATGGAATTGGCATAATAGGAATAATACT
>JAZRFD010000101.1:0-20206 GCA_045661185.1 Eubacteriales bacterium
GAGGAGGCGGCACTCAAGGAGTTTGACCGTGAGAGCCAGAAGGCGCCCAAGGTTTTTGAGGGTTGCATGCCCGTTGAGGTTATGGCGCGCCGCGGATACGATACGCTCCGCTACGGGCCGCTGAAGCCCGTGGGGCTGATCGACCCGCGCGTTGGAAAGGAAGCCTACGCGGTCGTGCAGCTCCGCAAGGAGAATGCCGAGGGAAGCATGTTCAATCTGGTCGGCTTCCAGACGCACCTGACCTTTCCCGAGCAGCGACGCGTGTTTCGCATGATCCCGGGGCTTGAAAACGCGGAGTTTTTGCGCTATGGCGTGATGCACCGCAACACGTACCTCAATTCTCCCGGTGTTCTGGATGCAACCTATGCCATGCAGACGCGTCCCAACGTGTTCTTCGCGGGGCAGATGACGGGTGTCGAGGGCTACGTGGAGTCGGCGGGAAGCGGCCTTGTGGCAGGCATCAACGCGGCAAACCGCGCGCTGGGACTTGACGCACAGATTTTTCCCGAGGAAACCATGATCGGCGCGATGGCGGCATACGTCATGCGCGGCGGTGTGGGAGATTTTACGCCGATGAATGCCAATTTCGGCATTGTTCCGTTGCTTGGCTACCGCGTCAAGGGCGGCAAGAGCGCCAAGAACGAAAAGCTTGCCGAGCGGGCGCTCGCGGCATTGGATGAGTGTATAAAAAACGACTGAGAGATGCTCGGTCAAGGATTTTGAAGGATAGGTTTTATGAGAATCATTGTAGACGTAATGGGTGGCGACAGAGCCCCCGAGGAAACCGTTAAGGGTGTCATTCAGGCAACGAAAGAGCTGAACACGACCTTTGTATTGGTGGGGAACCGCAACGACATCGAGCGGATCGCCGCCGAAAACGATTTCGACATCAGTACAATGGATATCGTGCATACCGAAACGGTGATCACCATGGAGGACGACCCTCTTTGCGTGGTGCGTACCAAGCAGGATTCCTCCATGGCGGTGGGACTTCGCATGCTTGCCGAGGGACACGGGGATGCATTTGTCAGCACGGGTAACACGGGCGCGCTTTTTACGGGCGCGACTCTGATCGTGCGTAAGGTCAAGGGGATCCAGCGCGCGGGGATCGGCTCCATCATCCCGCTGCAAAACCCCGTGCTTCTTTTGGATTGCGGCGCGAACGTAACGGTGACCGACGAAAATCTGGAGCAGTTCGGTGTGATCGGCTCGGCTTATATGGAAAAAATGTATGGGATCGAAAAGCCCCGCGTGGGTCTGTTGAACAACGGAACCGAGGACTGCAAGGGCACCGAGCTTCAAAAAGCGGCTCATCAACGACTGGCGGTCAATCCCGAGATCAATTTCGTGGGGAATGTCGAAGGAAACATGCTTTCTCTCAACGCCTGCGATGTTGTGGTTGCCGACGGCTTTACGGGCAACGTGGTGCTCAAGAGCATGGAGGGACTGGGCAAGCTGTTGCTCGGAAAGCTCAAGGAAATGTTCTACAGCACGCCCGTGACCAAGCTTGCGGCGCTTTCCATGACAAAGCAGATCAAGGGTCTCAAGAAGCAGTTCGATTCCTCCGAGCACGGAGGCTCTCCCATTTTGGGAATCTCCAAGCCCGTGATCAAGGCACACGGCTCGTCCGACGCAAGAGCGTTCAAGAACGCGATCCGTCAGGCGATCAGCTATGCCGAATCGGGCGTCATTTATGATATTGCCGCATCCGCGCAGGCACACGCCGCGCGCAAAAAGGCGGCGCAGGAGGCGGAAAAGGCGGCCTCCGAGGACAAAGAGTAAGACAGAAACGAGGTAGGATTATGGCACTCCCAATCGAGGAATTACAGCGTCGGATGGGCTATCACTTCCGCGACGCGCGGTATCTTGAGCGCGCGCTGACGCATTCCTCCTATTCCAATGAAACGGGTGCGCGCAACCACCATCTGCTTTGCAACGAGCGGCTTGAATTTTTGGGTGACTCGGTGCTCTCGCTCATCACCAGTGATTATCTGTATGCGAGATTTTCGGATCATCCCGAGGGAGATCTGACCCGCATCCGCGCGGCAACCGTTTGCGAGGAGGCGTTGGCATCCTATTCGGCAAAGCTGGGGCTGGGAGAGTTTCTCCGTCTTGGCAAGGGAGAAGGGCAGAACGGCGGTGCGAAAAAGCCCGCGATCTTAGCCGACGCCTTTGAGGCGATTTTGGCGGCGATCTACCTTGATGCGGGGGCTATGCAGGGCATGGCGGCAGTTTCGGCCTTTCTCCTGCCTTATATCAAGGAGGCAGTGGCGGCTCTGCCCGACGTAAGTAGCTCTCACATTGACAGCAAGTCGCGCTTGCAGGAATTTGTGCAGCAGGACAAGGAGCAGAAGGCAGCGCTGGAATACCGTTTGATCAGCGAAAGCGGTCCCGACCACAACAAGACCTTTACGGTGGAGCTTTATCTGGGCGCCAACTGCATTGGTCACGGTCAGGGGCACTCCAAAAAGCAGGCGGAGCAGATCGCGGCACGCGCGGCGCTGGAGCTCTTCGGACAAGCATAATGCGCCACTGTAATATTCCGATTTTCATTCCGCATCTCGGCTGCCCCAACCAATGCGTGTTTTGCAATCAGCGTTCGATCTCGGGCTGTCACGGCTTTTGTGAGGAGAACGTAAGAAACCAAATTGAGGAAGCACTTTCCACTCTCACCAAAGAGGATGAGGTTGAGATCGCCTTTTTCGGGGGATCCTTTACGGGGATCGAACGGGATTTGATGATTCGCCTTTTGGAAACGGCAGAGGAATTTGTCCGCGATGGGCGAGTGGGGGCAATCCGTCTTTCTACCCGACCCGATTATATCGACGGTGAGATCCTGCGGATCCTTTCGCACTATACCGTAAAAGAGATCGAGCTCGGATTGCAAAGCATGGATGACGAGGTTCTGCTGGCATCGAAGCGCGGACACAGTGCCGACGATGCCCGTCGCGCGTGTCATGCGATCAAGGAAGCAGGCTTTGGGCTTATGGGGCAAATGATGATCGGACTTCCGCGCTCGACGCGAGAGCGTGAACTCATGACGGCACGCGCCATTGTTGAAGCAGGTGCCAATGCCGTCCGCGTCTATCCTACGGTCGTGTTTTACGGCACACCGCTTTGTGACATGGCAAAAAGCGGCGATTACGAGCCGCTGACAATAGAAGAAGCCGTTAGCCGATCGGCAGACGTGCTGGAGATCTTTGAATCGGCGCGGATCCCGTGCCGACGGCTGGGGCTTTGCGCAACGGAGGAGCTTGTCTCCGAGCAGGCGGTCTATGCCGGACCGAATCATCCCGCTCTCGGCGAGATGGTTCTGGGGGAGCTTTCCTACCGTCGGATCTACGCTTTTTTGAAGGAACGGGGGCTATTGGGCACAGAGGTGCTCGTAGAGGTTCCCATGCGCGAGGTATCCCGTGCCGTCGGATACAAGCGCGCCAATATTGATCGCTTTTACAAGGAGTCTCGCACGCGCGTGCGTGTGAGGGGCGCGGCGGTCGGGCATATGACGGCAAACGGCATCTGACCCATTAAAATACCCACACAGGAGGAACGTACATTGTACCTGAAATCACTTGAAATGCAAGGCTTTAAGTCCTTCCCGGACAAGACCAAGCTGGTGTTTGAGAACGAGACAGAGGTGTCTCTCATCAACGACGGCGAGGC
The DNA here is from genome assembly GCA_045661185.1 of Eubacteriales bacterium. Taxonomy (GTDB): domain Bacteria; phylum Bacillota; class Clostridia; order Oscillospirales; family CAG-272; genus UMGS1865. The sequence continues at coordinate 3,664 of JAZRFD010000101.1, forward strand.
GCACGGCGTGACCGTTATCGTCGGTCCCAACGGCTCCGGAAAATCCAATATTGCGGATGCGATGCGCTGGGTATTGGGAGAAATTTCGTCCAAGAGCTTGCGTGGCAGCAAGATGGAGGACGTCATTTTCGGCGGTGCCGACAGCCGCCGTCCCATGGGTTATGCCGAGGTATCGGTGACCTTCGACAACCGCGGTGAAACTGCGCGCTTGGACTGTCCCTATGACGAGGTGACCGTTACCAGACGCTATTACCGCTCGGGTGACAGTGAATACTTCATCAACCGCAAGGGTGTGCGTCTGAAGGATATTTACGAGCTCTTTATGAATACGGGTATCGGCCGTGACGGCTATTCCATCATCGGTCAGGGTCGTATTGCCGAAATGGTATCGCGTAAGAGTGAGGAGCGTCGCAGCACCTTTGAGGATGCTTCCGGTATCGCAAAGTACCGCTACAAAAAGAACGAGGCGGAGCGAAAGCTGAGAGATACCGAGGATAACATGACGCGTGCCAACGACATCTTTGCCGAGGTCTCGGCACAGGTGGGTCCTTTGCAGAAGGAGGCCGAAAAGGCAAAGCGCGCGATCGAGCTGATGGACAGCAAAAAGCGCGCGGACGTCAGCCTGTGGCTCTACGACACCGAAAAGCTGCGCGGTGAATTGAGCGCGGCAGAGGAGGCCATGCAGCACGCATCCTTTGACCTGCAAACGGCAGAGGAGGGGATTCAAGGGCTTGAAGCACAGAGCAACCGCTTGTTTGAGGCGTCTCAAGGCAGTAAAAAGGAATCCGAGGAGCTTTTGACCAAGATCCGCGAGCAGACCGAGTACTGCCACACGCTGGAGAGCGAATACCGCGTGGCGGAAAACACCGTTTCCCATGCAAAGGATCTGATCGCGGCCACCGAGGGCTCCGTTTCGGGAACCGAGCGCGCGATTGGCGCGGAGATGGAGAACGCAACCAAGCACGCGACCAAGATCGCGGAGCTGGGGGACGCGGAGGAAGCCCTTGTAAAGGATCGCGAGGCGCTTCTTGAGGAGCAGAAAACGCTGACGGAACGGTCGTCGGCACTGGAAGCGGCCATCGCGCAGGCATTTGAGGATATCCGCGTGCTCGAGGACGAGGCGGTGGATCTCAAGGTGCGTGTATCGGTGCTTGAAAACGCGAAAAACAGCGATACGGACAAAAACAGCTCGGCCTTGACCGAGCTTGAGGAATACCGAGGAATTTCCGAGGAGCTTTCCTCGCAGTGCAGACAGAGAGAGCAGACGATCGCATCCTACGACGATGAGATCGCGGAGCTGGATCAGACGATCGCAGACCGCGACAAGGCTCTGGAAACAGCGGGTGAGGCACTCAAAGCGGGCAACGCAAGGCTGAACAACGAAACCTTCCGCCGCGATTCGATCGCGCAACGTATCAGCACCTTCAAATCCATGGAGGAGCATTTTGAGGGCTACTCCAACGCGGTGCGATACGTCATGAAGCAGTACGGAGAGGGGAAGATCACCGATGCGCACGGAGCACCGTGCGGCACGATCTACGGCCCTCTTTCCAAGGTCATTTCGGTTGACGATAAGTACCTGACGGCAATCGAGATCGCGCTGGGTGCAAACCTGCAAAACATCGTTGTGGAGGATGAGGCCACCGCAAAGGCGGCTATGTATACCTTGAAAAGGGGCGAAGCGGGACGTGCTACGTTCTTCCCGCTGACTTCAATGAAGGCGGCGCAACCCTCTCGCGAATTGACCGATGCCGCAGGATACGCGGGATACGTTGGTGTGGCAAATACGCTGGTGTCTGCCGACGCGAAATTCAGCGATGTGATCTCCTCGCTGCTTGGCCGCACCGTGGTCTTTGATAACATTGATCACGCAACCGTTATGGCAAAGGCGCTCCACTACCGTGTGCGCGTTGTGACCCTTGACGGTCAGCAGATCAACTCAGGCGGTTCCTTCACGGGTGGTTCCGTTCGCACGGGCAGCGGTATTTTGTCCCGCGCAGGCGAGATCAAGCGTCTGGAGGGCGAGCTTGCCGAGAGAGAAGCGGCTGTTGCAAGGATTGCCGCGGAGGTCGCGGCTCTGACCGAGAAGGTGCAGTCCCTTGAGGACGATAAATATGCCGCAGAGGATCGTAAGGAGATTCTCGCTTTGGTGCGCGGCACAGAAAACAGTCAATTGGAGCAGCTGCGCGCAAAGCTGGAGGCCAACGACACGCTGCTCAACAAGCTCAAGGCCGATATGCGCGAGTACGAGACCGCAAAGGCGAAGTACGAGGAGGATATCGAAACCCTGAGCGCCAATGAAAAGGAGCTGCGGAACCGCATCCGCGAGCTTTCGGACTTCCGTATCGAGAAGGACGGCGAGCGTGGCGACGCGCTTCTGCGTTTGGATGAGATCGCAAAGTCCTTGACCGAGCTTTACATTCGTATCAGCGAAACGCAGAAGGATATTGAAACGGCAGAGATGCTTAAAAACAGCTCCGAGGAGCGTATTGAGGCACTCAACCGCGAAATGATGACCTTTACGGGACGCATCAATACCCAGCTGGAGCAGATCCGCCTGACAAACGAGGCGATGGAGGCCAACCGTGCCGCGCACGAAACGGCAACGGCGCTTTTGGCACAGCTCAACGAAAAGCGCGGAGAGGTGGAGAAGGATAACTTTGATTTTGAGAGAAAGCTCAATGAGATCAACGCGAAGCTGCGCGACCGCATGAACCAAAAGGAGCTGATCTTCCGCGAATACACCAAGTGCGAATCCAAGCTTGCAAGCCTGCGCGACACGCAGGATAAGCTTGCGACCAAGCTCTGGGACGATTACGAGCTGACCCGCAGTGACGCGGTAGCGCTCGGATATCCGCCCGTTACAAAGGAAAACCGCATGGAAATGATCTCCTTGCAGACCGAATGCCGCAACAAGCTGCGCGTGATCGGTCACGTGGACCTTGACGCGGTGAACAAGTACGAGGAGGTCAGAGTCCGTTACGAATACATGAGCGGACAGATCGAAGACCTGGAAAAGGCACGTAAGGATCTGAACAGCATCATCAGCCAGCTTGAGGTAGAGATGAAGACGGCGTTCGTTGATTCCTTCAACAAAATCAACGAGAATTTCGGAAAGGTCTTTGCCGAGCTCTTCGGCGGTGGATCTGCCGAGCTCTCGCTTTCCGATCCCGAAAACGTACTGGAGAGCGGAATTGAGATCAAGGCGGCGCCTCCCGGTAAGATCATCAAGAGCCTGATGCAGCTCTCGGGCGGTGAGCAGGCATTTATCGGTGTGGCACTCTTCTTTGCGATCATTCAGGTCAACCCGACTCCGTTCTGTATTCTGGACGAGATCGAGGCGGCGCTGGACGAGGTCAACGTCGAGCGTTTGGCACAGTACATCAAGAGATACGCGCACGGCACGCAGTTCATTATGATCACGCACCGTCGCGGCACGATGGCGGCAGCAGACAGACTGTACGGTGTTACCATGCCCGAGCACGGTATTTCCAAGGTTTTGATGCTGGACGTGAATGATATTTCCAAGAAAGAGGGAGAAGACTGGAATGGGATTTTTGGATAAGCTGTTCGGAAAGAAAAAGCGTGATGAAGAAGCACTTTCCGAAGAGAATATAGAAGCGGTCGAGGAAGAAACCGCGGAGGAATCCGCGGTTGAGTCCGAGCCCGAAATTGAGGCAGAGCCCGAGCTCGAAGCAGAGCCCGAGCTCGAAGCAGAGCCCGAAATTGAGGCAGAGCCCGAGTTCGAGGCAGAGCCTGAAATTGAAGCAGAACCCGAAATCGAGGCCGAGCCCGAGGTTGAGCGCAAGAAGGAAAAGAAATCCTTCTGGAGCCGCGTCAAGGCGGGTCTTGCCAAAACGAAAAATGCGATTTTCGGACAGATTGACGAGCTGCTGAAGAACTTTGTCCGTGTGGACGAGGATCTGCTTGAGGAGCTGGAGGAGATATTGATCTGTGCCGACGTCGGCGTTGTGGCTGCGGAGGAGATCATTGACGAGCTGCGTGAGCAGACCAAGGACGGTCGCCTTAAGGAAAAGGAGCAGGTCACCGACGCGCTGCGCAAGATCCTTGAGGGCATGATCGGTGAAGGAGAGGAGCTCAAGCTTGAGACCTCGCCGTCGGTCGTGCTTGTCATCGGTGTGAACGGTGTGGGAAAAACCACGTCGATCGGTAAGATCTCCAATCAGCTGCGAAAGTCCGGCAAAAAGGTCGTTGTGGCGGCAGCGGATACCTTCCGCGCGGCGGCAATTGATCAGTTGGCGGTCTGGTGCGAGCGCGCCAAGGTGGAGCTTGTGCGCCAGAACGAGGGAAGTGACCCGGCTGCCGTCGTGTTTGACGCTTGCCACGTGGCAAAAAATAAGAAGGCTGACGTGTTGATCATTGATACCGCGGGCAGACTTCACAACAAGACGAATTTGATGAACGAGCTTGCAAAGATCAACCGCGTGATCGATCGTGAGCTGCCCGGCGTTTCGCGCGAGAACCTTTTGGTGCTTGACGCGACCACGGGACAGAACGCGATCCTGCAAGCAAAGGAATTTAAAAACGCGGCGGCGCTGACGGGCCTGATCCTGAACAAGATGGACGGAACCGCAAAGGGCGGTATCGTGATCTCCATTCGCAAGGAATTGAATATTCCCGTGAAATTCATCGGTGTGGGCGAGAAGCTTGACGATATGCAGGAGTTTGACCAGACCGAGTTCGTAAGTGCGTTGTTTGAGTAAGAGGCGTTTTATGAAGATCGTTTTAGCATCCCGTAATCAAAAAAAGATCGCAGAGCTGCGCACGCTTTTGTGTGAGGAATTTTCCGATGTGGAGATCCTTTCTCTTGACGACGTGGGCATCACGGGTGACATCGAAGAAAACGGTGTGACCTTTGAGGAAAACGCGCTGATCAAGGCGCGTGTTGCCGCCGCGAGCGGATATATCGGCGTGGCGGATGACTCCGGCATTGCCGTTGACGCCTTGGGAGGGGAGCCCGGTGTGTATTCGGCGCGCTATGCCGCAAAGTGCAATTTTGCGGGTGACCACGACGACGAGGGCAACAATCAGTGCTTGCTCTACAATCTGCGTAATGTTCCCGACGAGAAGCGCACGGGCGGATACGTGTGTGCCGTTGCCTGCGTTTTTCCCGACGGACGGGAATTTACCGTGCGCGGCGAGGCGCGCGGACGGATCCTGCGCGAATATCACGGAACGGGCGGATTCGGATACGACCCTCTGTTTTGGTTTGACCAATTCGGCAAGACCTTTGCCGAGGTCAGCGCAGAGGAAAAGCATGCGGTCTCACATCGCGGACGCGCGATCCGCGCGTTTGCCGCAAAGCTCAAGGAAATGCTGTAAAGCAAGGTATCATTATGAATTTTTCCACTTTTTTCACTTCATCGGGGCTGCGGAAGATCTCGGTTTACGTCGGTCTTCTCATCGGTCTTGGCGTCAGCTTTTTTGCTGATTGGCGTGTGGCGGTTTTAGTGGGAGCGATCGTCATTTTGGTGACGTCCATCCTGCTTCCAACCTTCTTTTACGTTGCGTTTTTGCCGTACGCACGCTTGAAAAAGACCTTGCCAAAGCCCTTTTTGTTCGACGAGCCCGTACAGTTTACGGTTAAAACGGGACGTGTCAGCGGCTTCTTTATTCTCACGGAAAAGAGCATGATCCTGCTCTCCCGCGAGTGCCAAACGCAGACCATGGAGCTGACGCGTGACAACATTTTAAAAACCGTTGTGGGAAAGGATCCCATGACGCTGGATATTTATCTCAACGAAACACAATTTATCAGAGTGTTTTCCGCCGTGCGCGAGGAGCTGGTAAGGCTTTTGCGCGAAAACGGCTGGAGCGTGACCGAATGAAAGGATTTTTATGATCACATCAAAGCAAAGAGCCTACCTTCGCAGTATGGCGATGGGGCTGCCCGCGATCATGCAGATCGGCAAGGGCGGAATGAATGAAAATATGCTCAAGACCTTTTCCGACGCCCTCGAGGCGCGCGAGCTGATCAAGCTGCACGTGCTGGAGAACAGCGGAGAGGATCCCAAGACGCTTGTCAATGAGCTGGCCGAGGCGCTTGGAGCCGAGCCCGTGGCGGCGATCGGCAGAAAGATCGTGCTCTACCGCGCGTCCGAAAAGAAGCCCACGATCGAGCTTCCGCGCGCATGACACGCATCGGTATTTACGGCGGCACCTTTTCGCCGCCGCATAACGGACACGTAGCCGCCGCGCGCGCCTTTATGGAGCAGATGTGGCTGGATATTCTTTACGTGATCCCAACGGCTCTCCCGCCTCACAAGGAGATGGAGATCGCCGTGGATTCCGCGCACCGATTGGAAATGTGCCGCCGTGCCTTTTTTGACATGGAGGGCGTTTACGTGAGCGACATGGAGATCAAGCGGGGCGGCAAGAGCTACACGGTGGATACCTTGCGCGAGCTGTCGGGTGAGGATCGCAGACTCTTCTTTTTGTGCGGCACCGACATGATGCTCACACTTGACGAGTGGCACGAGCCCAAGGAGATCTTCCGCTTGTGCTATCCCGTATATATCCGCCGTGAGACGGATCGGTCGCTGGACTCGCGAATTGTCGCAAAAATTGCCGATTATCAAAAAAAATACGGTAAGGTCGTGCGCCGCATCGTAACCGAGCCCATGGAGCTGGCGTCTGCCGACGTTCGCGCGGCTTTGCGCGAGGGACGCCTTGTTGACCGTATGATCCCAAAGGCGGTAGAATCATACATTCGAGAGAATCATTTATACGTTTGAAAAAGGGGAGGTCAGTGCATAATGAAAGAGATCAGCGAGCAAATGCTTGACGAATTGCGCGAAACGGTCATGCAGGGCATGTCTCTCAAGCGCTTTTGGCATACGGTCGCGGTTGAAGACATGATCGTTCGCTTATGCGCGTTATTTTGCCCCGAATATACCCAACGGATGCGTGCGGCGGCTCTTTTGCACGACGTTACCAAGGAGCTGGACGCCGACGCGCAGCTCCGCTTGTGCCGTCAATACGGCATTGCGGTGAATGATGCCGATCGCGCGTCTCCCAAGACCCTTCACGCGCGCACCGCGGCGGCAAAAATAGAGGCGGAAATGCCGGAGTTCAACGATCCGCTGATCGTTTGCGCCGTGCGTTGGCATACAACGGGGCATGCGGGCATGACGCTGACCGAAAAGCTTTTGTATCTGGCCGATTACATTGACGAGTCGCGCACGTTTGAAGCTTGTGTGACCCTGCGTCGACACTTTTTCGACGCAAAGCCCGAGCGGCTTGATATGGAAGCGCGCTTGGCGCTTTTGCGCAAAACGCTACTCCTTTCCTACGATTTTACGATCCGAGATCTGTTGGAGGATGGCAAAACGGTCGCCCTCGACACCGTAGACGCGCGAAACGAGCTGATTCTGGAGGGTATGCGCGCCTGACCCTGCGCGGCACTACATAAAAATGTGAGGTGCCAAAATGAAAAAATGGATCAGTATTTGTGCGTGGATGCTGCTGCTTGGATGTGTGATCGGTCTGGTTGCTACGGCAATGACAGAGGGTCGCGCGATTCCCGCAATTGCACAGCAAAATGACCGCGTGACGCGCTTTTTGCTCATGGGCTGCGACAAGTCCACCAAATTGACCGACAGCATTTTATTGGTTACGGTCAACGAGAGCGCGGGGCAGACGAGTATTTTGCAGATCCCACGAGATACCTATGCCGAATACACCAAAAAGGACTACAAAAAGCTCAACGGTGCGATGAACGCCCTGGGCGCTGACGGGTTCAAACGCTTTTTGTCCGAGGCGCTGGGGGTTAAGATCCATTATTTCGTGGTTTTAAAGCTGGATTTCTTTCGCGCGCTGATCGACGATATTGGCGGCGTGGAGGTTGAGATTCCGCAGGATATGAATTATTCCGATCCCGAGCAGGGGCTCGAGATCAATCTAAAAAAAGGAAAAATGCACCTTGACGGAGCCGGTGCAGAGCAATTTGTGCGCTACCGTTCGGGGTATGTCAATGCCGATCTCGGCCGTCTTGACGCGCAAAAAAGCTTTTTGCGAGCGTTTGCCGCGCAATGCAAAACGCTTTCGTGGCGCTCGATTTTGCGTGTGCTGGGGCATGCGCTCACGGGTGTGCAGACCGACCTTGGCGTGATCGACGCCGTTCGCGTGCTCAAGGCTCTGCGTGCGTGCGATCCCGACACGGTTCCCATGGAGACGCTTGCGGGACAAGCGGTGCAAGGGAGGAGCGGCGCGTGGTATTACGTGCTCAATCGCGAGGGCGCGAGCGAGCAGATACAAGAATTTTTGCAGCCTGCCCCCGCAAATCGCTTTGACGCCGCAGGTTTATTTGAAAGTGACACCAATTCGGATTTTAAACGGATCTATCGCGCGCCCCGAGCAGCCTTGCCGATCCGATTCGATGGATGATTATAAATTTTATCATAAATACCCCAAGAAAGGAATCTTCAACACATGGAAGAAATGATGCAAGAACAGCTTCCAAAGCTGACCGACGCCACGCCCGAGGATCTGGCACGGGCAATTTTTGACATTCTGGACGCAAAGAAAGCCGGCAAGCTCAAGGTTTTGCGCGTCAACGATCAAACCGTGATCACCGATTATTTCGTGATCTGTACGGGTAACTCGAGCACGCAGGTCAAATCCCTTGGCGGCGAGCTGGAATATAAGATGGGCCTGCGCGGCGTAGAGCCCTTGCACTATGAGGGACGCGACAGCGACGGCTGGATCGTTGTGGATTACGCGCACGTCATCGTCCACATTTTCAATCGCGAGCTGCGCGATTTTTATCAACTGGAGAAGCTCTACGGCGACGCGGAGGAAATTCATTTTATCGGAATTGACGAAAAGGCTGCACAAAGCCAGGAGGAGGCATAAAGATGAAATACGATTTTAAGAGCATTGAGCCGAAATGGCAAAGGAAATGGGAGGACGCGCGTGCGTTTGAGGCGGAGGATTATAGCTCCAAGCCCAAATATTACACGTTGGTCGAGTTCCCGTATCCCAGCGGTGCAGGTATGCACGTCGGTCATATCAAGGCATATTCGGGCCTTGAGGTGGTTTCCCGCAAGAGAAGAATGCAGGGCTACAACGTCCTTTTTCCGATCGGCTTTGACGCATACGGGCTTCCGACCGAGAACTACGCGATCAAAACGGGTATGCACCCCAGAGTGGTAACCGATAAGAACATCGAAAAGTTTACATCGCAGCTCAAGCGCGTCGGCTTTTCCTTCGACTGGTCCCGCGTGGTTGATACCACCGAGGAGGACTACTACCGTTGGACGCAGTGGATCTTCCTCAAGATGTTCGAGAAGGGACTCGTGTTCCGTGATACGGCACTGGTCAACTATTGCCCGAGCTGTAAGGTCGTCCTTTCCAATGAGGACTCGCAGGGAGGCAAGTGCGATATCTGCCACAGCGACATCGTGCAAAAGTCCAAGGCGGTCTGGTATTTGCGCATCACCGAGTATGCGGACAAGCTGCTTTCCGGCCTTGATGAGGTGGATTATCTCCCCAATGTCAAGCAGCAGCAGGTCAACTGGATCGGCAAATCCACGGGCGCGTTTGTCAACTTCTCTTTAAAGGAGATCGACGAAAAGCTCCGCATCTACACCACGCGCCCCGATACGCTCTTTGGCGTGACCTTTATGGTCATCGCGCCCGAGCATCCCATTATCGAGGCGAACCGCGATAAGATCGCAAACATTGATGCGCTTGATTCGTACCGCGAGGAATGTACAAAGAAAACCGAGTTTGAGCGTACCCAGCTTGTCAAAGACAAGACGGGTGTGCGCATTGAGGGCCTGACCGCTATCAACCCCGTGTCCGGCAAGGAGATCCCGATCTATATTTCCGACTACGTTATGATGGGCTACGGCACGGGTGCCATTATGGCGGTTCCCGCGCACGACGAGCGCGACTACGCCTTTGCGAAGAAGTTTGGCATTGACATCGTCGAGGTCATCAAGGGCGGCGATATCTCCCGCGAGGCGTATGCGGGTGACGGTGAGATGGTCAACTCCGACTTCCTCAACGGATATACCAACAAGAAGGATTCCATTGCGCGCATGATCGAATACCTGCAGGAAAAGGGTATTGGTGAGATGGGCGTGCAGTACAAGATGAAGGACTGGGCGTTCAACCGCCAGAGATATTGGGGTGAGCCGATCCCGATCGTGCACTGTCCCGCGTGCGGCATCGTTCCCGTTCCTTATAGTGAGCTGCCGTTGAAGCTCCCGACCGTGAAGAATTTCGAGCCGGGTGAGGGCGGTGAGAGCCCCTTGGCAAAGATTCCCGAGTACGTCAACTACCGCGCACCCAAATGCCAAGGTGACGCAAAGCGCGAAACCGATACCATGCCGCAGTGGGCAGGCTCGTCCTGGTATTTCCTGCGTTATATCGACCCGCACAACGAGAATGCCTTTGCAGACAGTGAAAAGCTGAAGTATTGGATGCCCGTTGACTGGTACAACGGAGGCATGGAGCACGTGACGCGTCACATGATCTACTCCCGCTTCTGGCACAAGTTCCTCTACGATCTTGGTGAGGTGCCTGTGGCAGAGCCTTATGCAAAGAGAACCGCACAGGGTCTGATTCTTGGCCCCGACGGCGAAAAGATGTCTAAATCCAAGGGCAACGTAGTAGACCCCAACGATGTGGTCGATGTGTTCGGCGCGGACGTTCTGCGTACCTACGTGCTCTTCATGGGTGACTACGGAAGCGCGGCACCTTGGAACGAAAGCTCCATGAAGGGCTGCAAGCGATTCCTTGAAAGAATTGCAGATCTCGTCGACCTTGTTAAGGGGGAGGGCGCAACTCCTAAGCTGGAGTCCGCGATCCACAAGACCGTGAAAAAGGTTTCCTTGGATATTGAGGATCTGAAATTCAACACGGCGATCGCGTCCATGATGGGACTCCTCAATGAGATCTATGACGTCGGAAGCATCACGAAGGATGAGCTCAAAGTCATCGTCCGCCTGCTTTGCCCCTTCGCACCCCACCTTTCCGAGGAGCTGTGGGAGACCTTGGGCGGCGAGGGACTTTGCTCGCTTGCACAGTGGCCCGAATGGGATGAGGAAAAGACGATTGACAGCACCGTTGAGGTTGCCGTTCAGGTCAACGGTAAGGTCAGAGCCACCGTCAGCCTTCCCGTCAATTGCCCCGCACCCGATGCGATCGCGGCGGCAAAGGCAAACGAAAAGATTCTGCCCCTGATCGAGGGCAAGACCGTGATCAAGGAGATCAGCATTCCGAACAAGATCATCAACATCGTCGTCAAATGAGAGGGCGGCTGCTGATCTTGTCTTGCGACGCGACCTTTGCGAGGATGCTGGAGCTTGAGGCACGTATGATGAATCTTGAGGCGCGCGCTTGTAACGCCTACGAGGGAGATGCGGCGGACGTGATCCTGTGTGATCTGGATAGCGTCCGTCCCACACCCACGATGGAAGCGGGGTGTTTGATCGGCTTTACGCGACAGTTTGAATTGTCGGTCGTTGACCCCGATCGTTGCTGTGCGATGATCCTGCACCGTCCCTTTGAAATGCGTATGCTTCGGGAGGAGCTCCTGAGCTTGCTTGCAACGCAAGGCGATGCTTTGGCAAACGCGCGAGCGGCTTTGAGATGGGACGGTGACGTCCTGGTTTGCAACGGTGTGCGCCTTTCCTTGAGCCAAACGGAGAGAGTGATTATGAAGGCTCTCATGGAGAATCGAGGAGAGCCCGTTTCACGGCAAGCGCTGGCAAGCGTGATTGGCGAATCGGCGGGGAACAAGGCGGACGTGTACGTCTGCTACCTGCGCCGTAAGCTTGCAACGGCTTCTCAAACGCCCGTGATCCGCACCGTGCGCGGATGTGGCTATTGTATTGCAATTGGATAAACAAGAAGGGAGGTCTGCCATTTGGCAGACCGCCCTTTTTGTTTAATCAATGTTTCCGTTTTCACGGAATTGCTTCCAGAAGACTTCAAATACGTTATCGCACACGGGGGAGCGGACGCACGTCGCGCCAACGCACCTGTATCTCGGTGCCCACGAGCGCGACCTCTTGAATCTTCGAATCCATGGCACCGCTCTCGGGAGAGAAGCGGAACAGCTCCTCAAGTCCCTCGCAAAGCGTGCCGTTCTTGTCGCAATAGAGTGCCGAGCCGCGCGTGCCGTTTGCGGTTTTCGCAAAATCAATCATTGCGGTCAGTGCCGTTGTCGGAGTTGGCAAGCCATGCGATTTGCAATGGCTTTACCCTTAACCCTTACGGGGGTTCCGGGCACCGACATGTCCTCGGTGTAGAGAAGATCAATTTGTAATTCTTCCTTTTCCTTCAACTTTTTGTGCTACAACAGTTCTTTTGTTGACAAAATTGTCTTTGCATGGTATAATATATATGATTGGTTTGAAATTTTCCAGAATGGAGAAATGTTATGGGCAAAAAAGTAATGAAAAGATGGTTCACCGTGCTGTTGGCGATTCTGACTGCTCTGCCGATGCTTTTGTCGCTAGCACTCCCCGTAATCGCAGCGGATACGGCGAAAACGACGTTTGATCCCACTCCCTATAAAAATATCATCAAGACGGTGGGAGCACCCGAGCTTCGCCTGACCTCGCCCGGCGGTATTCGCTTTGTGAACAAAGTGGAGGTTGCCGCTTATAAGGAATTGATGGGTCTGATACGCGATCGAACTGCGAGCAATATCAAGGTCGGTACGCTCATTGCACCGGTCGCTTACGTTGAGCAAGCGGGTGCCTTTACGGTCGAAGCGTTGGATAAGCTTCCTCACGGCGTCAACTACGTCAAGGTTGAAACCAAGATCAATCAATGGTATAATAACGACAATGGCGACGACGGTTATTACGAGTTCGCGGGCTCTCTTACCAACATCAAGGCAGGGCATGCCTTTATCAGCTTTGCCGGTATTGGTTATATTGAGGTGGTCCTCAATAGCGGAGAGAGCGTCTATATTTACGGTAACTATGCCGCCAGAGGTGCTTCCATGTTTTCGCTTGCAAAAAGCAGGCTTGAAAACCCGAGGGGACTTACCGCGGGGCAGATCGAATATCTGAACGGATATCAGCTGACGGCGACCACGTATTCGAGTTCCTCGATGAATAACGTGAGCCAAATCGGTAACCGCTTGTATTTTACCGTTGGCAACACCACCTCATTCCTTACCTATACGGGTGATAACGGCTGGAGAATCAAGTCGCACCACACGAACCGCATCGGTGCGGAGCCATTGGGTGCGGCACAGGCTATGGCGTTTTATCTGGAGGAGGACAGCACGGATCACGAGCTTCCCATCACAGTTACTGAGTCCGACGACGGAGGACTTCGCGTGACAAGCTCTGACGGAACGTACGTGGAGTTCTCCTATCGCGGCTTTTCAATGAGCTTTTATTCCACCACAGGCAGACGCGTGGCGCAGGTTTCCGGCATTGAAGCGGACGGTAGAAACGTCACGCTCAGCGGTATTTTGAGCGATAACGAGGCGGTTTACGGCGGAGGTGAGCGTCTGGATACCGTCAACAAGCGCGGCACGACCATGGATCTGTACACCTGCGACGGTTGGAATAACTCCAAGACCTCTTATACCGTGATCCCGCTCTTTACCACAACACGCGGCGCGGGCATCTTCATCAACCGTTACGAGCGAATGATCGCAGATTTCGGTGATAAAATGACGAGTACTTGGGAGATTGAGCTCGAAAACGAGATCTCGGACTTCTATATCTTCGCAAACGATGATATTAAGGATTCGATTGAAAATTATACCAAGCTTTCGGGTGCGTCTGCCCTTCCCGAGGAGTGGGCGTACGGTCATGTGTTCATTCGCTATCGCACGGATTTGAACTCCTTTGACGGCAAGCATGCGTACGAGAATGCAGCGGATATTCCGAACGTTGACAAGATACAGGCTTCTAAAAACGGAACGAAGCTGCTCGAATGGCTGGCAGCAGGAAATAAGCCTTCACATTTGCAGGTGTTTTATGAAGGGGCAACCCCCAAGTACATTTACCTCAAGGATGAGGAATATCCCAACGGTGCATACGTGTGCGCCAATCTGGAGAGTGCCCCCTCGGGTCGCAGTGTCAAGCATCTTGTTACCAAGATGATCGAGGCTGGCATGAAGCCTGCGGCGGTGTGCATGGAGCCTTGGGCCTGGGGCAGCTTTGACGTGATGAAGATAGAGGAGCTGAGAGAGGCATGTGAGTGGCTGGATACGCTTGATATCAAGGCAATGCTTTATATGCGTGTGGCAAGCCTCATCTACAAAAGTATGCCCGGATACGACCCGGATTATCTTTTGAAGGCGTGGGTTACAACGAACGGGGTAACCCAATATACCACCAACATCCCCGACGTGGCGTACAACGGCGCGAACCCCGACGCGGGCAAGGTGGGTGGCACGCACCAATACGTTGATATTACCAATCCCGCGGCCATGGAATGGTATTTGGATACCGTTTGGGGAAAGCTTTTGAAGGTCGGCATCGACGGCGTAAAGATCGACTTCTGCGAAACCTTCCCGGATGAATATAAATCCTACGGAGTCGGCTCGAGCACGACCTCCGTCAAGTACGATTGGAAAGACCCCTCCAAGATCATTTCGGGCACCGAGCATCACGCGTATCCTACCTACTTCATCACGGCGTTCTTTAACAGAATGAACGAGCTGAAGAAGGAGATGGGATTGAACGACGGCTTCTTCGTGTCCTCGCGCGGCGGAGGCATCGGCTCCCAGCGCAACCCCTACATGTGGGCGGGCGACCAGGTGCGTAACTTTAATAAGCTGGCCGACCAGATTATGGCAGTCATCAACTCGGGACTGTCCGGTATTCCGTTCATGTCTTACGATATGGCGGGCTACCGCTACGGTGGCGGTGGAACGACCTATGCCAATGCAAACAGCCAAAAGTACGAATCGGATGTGTTTGCGCGCGCAATTGCGTTTACGATCTTTATGCCGAATATCCAGACGAACGGAACGGTTCGTTCTGCCTTTGAGCTGACGGAAGAGGCTCAGGAGATCACTCGAAATTTCCTTGCGTTCCGTGAGAAGCTGAAGCCGTATCTTAACAAGCTTGTTGCCGAGGCTTGTACAACAGGGCTTCCCGTATCGCGTCATCCCGTTCTGCATTATCAGGACGATGCCAACGTATACAATCTCAAAACGCAGTTTATGATGGGCGACGGTCTTATGGTTGCGCCGATTTTGAATGCGACCGACACGACCGTGGACGTTTATCTCCCTGCGGGCTCTTGGACGAACCTGCTCACGGGCGAGGTGATCGCGGGTGGACAGACCGTTACCGCAACGGCAAGCTACGGCCAGATCCCCGTATTCCTGAACAAAGATTCTGCGGATGCGGAAATGCTGCGCGAGATCTTCGCGGGCGACGAGTGGAAAGCCATTCAAAATTGGAAATAAGCAGCGGTGCCGCAGATCTTTTGGTCTGCGGCACTTTTTGCATAACGGCACAACAATTTAAAGGAAATATTTTGTTCTTTTTATTGAAAATCCACAAAAAGAATGTAATATTTTTTTGCGTTTTGATTGACAAATACTTTTTCGTATGTTAAAATGTGGGTAAGCAGGTCAAACCGCCTGCAAAATTCCAAAAAGCGGGAAATTCAAAGCATGAAAAGGAAGATATTCGGAATGGAGAAAAAGACTTTTCAGGTCGCTGACGCGACAGAGGTGAAGGTTGGCAGATGCCTGGCTGTAAAAAAGGTATATCAGTCTGATACGGCTCTGTATTTTACGAACAAAGAGGGACTTTCCATGCGCTTGTCCAACCACGGAACGCTCGGTTGGAGATTGCAGGTGAACGGTAAAGATTATAATTCGTTCTGTGACAAGGGCGCGGCACAGCTGCTTGCGGCATACATGAACGAAACGCTTGACGACGCGGCTCTGCCGATCGACGTGAGCGAGCAGGACGGTGCGCGGGTCGTAACGGCCGCTGACGGCACCACCGCAGTTTTGGCACTGAAGAAGACCTTCTCCCTGGCATTCTGCTCGGTTGAGGGCAAGGTGATCTCCGAGATTACGGGCGTTGTAGCCGACGGCAATAAGCTGATCATGAAGGGTGCTTTGGAGGCAGGTGAGGCGATTTACGGTGGCGGTGAAAGATTTGACGTCATCAACAAGAGAGGAAGCGCAATGGCGCTGGAGTCCTGCGACGGCTGGAACAACTCGAGCACGACCTACGTCGTTCAGCCCCTGTTCTTGACCACGCGCGGTGGCGGTATGCTCTTTAACCGCTATGAGTCTGCAAACGCGGATTTCGGTAAAGAAAACGAAAACGAATGGAGCTATTTGATCCGCTCCAAGATTCTGGACGTTTATTTTTATCCCACAAGCATGGCGGGCGCATTGCAATCCTGCACCGACTTGACAGGTCACGCGCTCATGCCCACGCCTTGGATGCAGGGTATGCAGATCTGCCGCTACAGCCCCGACTTCTACTGCTTTGATAAGACCAAGAAGTTTGCGGATCTTTCCACAGTTCCCGAATACAACGGTCTTTACACGGTTGTGGGCAGCGATTAC
>JAZRFD010000102.1:0-8863 GCA_045661185.1 Eubacteriales bacterium
CGCCTACTGCCGTCCCGAGGTGATCCAACTCAAGGAAGCCAAGCTTTCGGACAACCCATCCGAAAACGAGATCCGCACGGCTCTTGCAGAGGAGGGCAAACGAATCCTTTCCGCTGTACCAAATCGCGCGTATAAGATCGCGATGTGCGTGGAGGGGGAGCAATTTTCCTCCGAGGCGCTGGCAAAGAAGCTTGACGGCGTGCTGTCGGGCAACGGAAGCCTCTGTCTGATCATCGGGTCCTCCTACGGACTTTCCCCCGAGGTCAAGGCCGCGTGTGACCTGCGCCTTTCGGTTTCCAAGCTGACCTTTCCCCATCAGATGATGCGCGTTTTACTTCTTGAGGTGCTTTACCGTTGCTTCGGGATCCTCAAGGGCACAAAATATCACAAGTAAGAGGTGTTTGCCATGTCGTATAATTTTTATGATCAAGCACAAGCAAAAGAGGCGCGGTTGCCCGGAATGGAATCTCTGACCGAGCTTTATAAGGTGGGCAGCGGCCCTTCCAGCTCCCATACCATCGGGCCCGAGCGTGCCTGTCTCCTCTTTCGTCAAAAATATCCCGATGCCAGCGCCTTTCGCGTAACTCTTTACGGCTCTCTTGCCAAGACGGGTAAGGGTCACGGCACCGACGGGATCATTCGCAAATCCTTCGCTCCCCTTCCGTGCGAGATCATCTTTGATTGCGAAACGGAAAACATCCCCCACCCCAACACGATGGACATGGTCGCTCTGCGCGACGGCTCGGAACTCGCAGCTCTGCGCGTGATGAGCGTGGGCGGTGGACGGATCCAGGTGGACGGAGAGGAATTAAAAAAGCCCGAAATCCGATATACGCTGAAAAGCTTTGACGAGATCCGCGCGTACTGCGAAAAAAAGAACATTCGCCTTTGGCAATTCGCGGAGGAAAATGAGGACGGAAACTTCTGGGGCTACATGAAGGCTATGTGGATCGCCATGAAAAACTCCATTGAATGGGGACTTCGTGACGAGGGTGTGCTTCCCGGTGGGCTGAACGTGCAGAAAAAAGCAAACTATCTCTACCACCGCCGCTCACTCGGTGAGAGCAGCGAGACGCGCGAAAACCGTTTGGTCTGCGCATACGCGTTTGCCGTCAGCGAGCAAAACGCGTCGGGCGAAAAGATCGTCACCGCCCCCACCTGCGGAGCGGCGGGGGTCGTCCCCGCGGTGCTTTATTATGAGCAACGCAAAAACGGCTTTGAGGATGAAGAGATTATCCGCGCGCTTGCCACAGGCGGTATCATCGGAAACCTGATCAAGACCAACGCGTCCATCTCGGGCGCAGAATGCGGATGTCAGGCGGAGATCGGTACGGCGTGCGCAATGGCGGCGGGTGCTCTTGGTGAGTTGTTCTGCCTCAGCCTTGATAAGATCGAATATGCCGCCGAGATCGCGATCGAGCACCATTTGGGACTAACCTGCGACCCGATCTGCGGGCTGGTCCAGATCCCTTGCATCGAGCGAAACGCGGTTGCCGCCATGCGCGCGATCAATGCGGTCACGCTTTCCGACTTTTTGTGCGAGACGCGTAAGATCTCCTTTGACAAGGTCGTGCGCGCGATGAAGGAGACGGGACGCGACATGTCCGACCTTTACAAGGAGACCTCCGAGGGTGGCTTGGCGGTGCTCCACGAGACGGAATGAAGTTTTTGAAAAAATCACAAAAAACTATTGCAAGAAGCACTCGTTTTATGCTATAATAAAGAAAGAACTATTACTATGCGAAAATACACCCGTGTGGGTGTTGGAGGTATCATTTGATCGTTGCATTGGAAGACGCAAAGTACAAGCTGATCGGCATGCGCGAAAGCATTACCGAATTGGGGCTCGCTCTGCGCATCGAAGAAACAAAATCCAACCTCAAGGATCTGGAGGCGCAGACCCAGTCCCCCGATTTCTGGAACAGCGCGGAAAAATCCAGTAAGACCCTGCAGGTCATCAAGCAGGGGCAGGACAAGGTGGCGGGTTATGAGCGCCTTTGCGCGCGCCTTGAGGACGCCATCGCACTGGCCGAAATGGCAATTGAAGAAAACGACGAATCCTTCGTTGAGGAGGTACAGTCCGAGCTGGATGCCATTGTCGCGGAGGAGGAGCACAAGCGAATCGAGGTTCTGCTCTCGGGCGAGTACGACAAGAGCAACGCGATCGTTTCCTTCCACCCCGGTGCCGGCGGTACCGAGGCGCAGGACTGGGCACAAATGCTGTACCGCATGATCACCCGTTGGGCGGAAAAGAGCGGATTTCAGGTCAAGCTCACCGACTGGCTCGATGGCGACGGCGCGGGCATCAAAAGCGCTACGGTCATGATCAACGGCCTCAACGCTTACGGCTATCTCAAGAGCGAGAACGGCGTGCACCGCCTTGTTCGCGTCTCTCCCTTTGACGCAAACGGACGCAGACAAACCTCCTTCGCGTCGATCGAGGTTATGCCTGAGTTTGAAAACCTTGACGCGGTAGTGATCCGCGAGGAGGATATTGAGGTCACGGCGCACCGCTCCAGCGGCGCGGGCGGTCAGCACATCAATAAAACCGACTCCGCGATCCGCATCGTCCACAAGCCAACGGGCATTGTGGTCGGCTGCCAGACCGAGCGCTCGCAGCTGCAAAACAAGGAAACCGCCATGCGCATGCTGAAGGCAAAGCTGATGGAGATCAAGATCCAGGAGCGCTTGGACACGATCGAGGACATTCAGGGCAACAAGGCAAATATCGAATGGGGCTCGCAGATCCGCTCCTACGTATTTATGCCCTATACCCTTGTCACCGACAAGCGCACGGGATACGAAACGGGTAACATTCAGGCCGTAATGGACGGTGACCTTGACGGATTTATCAACGCTTACTTGAAAATGACTTCGGAAAAGCAATAAAATACATGATATAAGGAGAACAACCATGAAAAAATTTATTTTCTCTATGGCGGGTGCCGCTTCCCTGCTCGCATCTGCAAGCATTCTGATCGACTACGGCGTACGCAAGGCCTCCGGCAAGGATGCGCATCCCGTTGAATTGACCGCAGGCATCGCAAGTGCCGTTGCGGGCGTGGCGCTGGCAACGCTTGGCGAGGTCGAGCTGCCCAAGCTCAAGAAAAAGAAGAAGGCAGAGGAGGAGCTCGTTCTTCTGTTGAATGAAGAAGACCTGGCGCTCCTTGAGGAGAACGTGGCAGAGGCGCTGGACGGTGACGTTGAGGAGGCTCCCGCTGAGGAAGCGGCTCCCGTCATCGAGCTTGACGAGGAAGCTACTATTGAGGATTTTATTGAGAAATAAAACAGAATTGCGAGGGGCGCGCACAGCACCCCTCGCTTTTTTCCTTTAAAAACTTGACAATCCGATCAACTCGTGATATAATAAGATGTTATAGTATGCAAAAAACAAGGAAGGAGGGAGACGAATGGTCAAAATACTGGCGGTGCTACCGAACAGCCACGCGGCACATGCGGGCATTCGCGGCGGTGACGTGCTGCTCACGATCAATGGGCAGGAGATCCGCGACGTGCTGGATTATCGCTTCTATCTGACCGACACCTGCGTTTCCCTGACTCTTTCGCGTGCCGAGGAACGCTACACGGTGCACATCAACAAGGGCGAATACGACGACGTCGGCTTGGAATTTGAAACACCGCTGATGGATAAAAAGCATTCCTGCACCAATAAATGCGTGTTCTGCTTTATCGACCAGCTTCCCCCCGGTATGCGCGAAACGCTCTATTTTAAGGACGACGACGACCGTCTTTCCTTCCTGCACGGCAACTACGTGACCTTGACGAATCTGACCGACGCGGATATCGACCGCATCATTAAAATGCACATCTCCCCCGTCAACGTGTCGGTTCACACCACCAATCCCGAATTGCGTGTAAAAATGATGAAAAACAAGCACGCCGGCGAGGTGCTTTCTTATCTTGGCAGAATGGCGGACGCGGGGATCGCGCTCTGCACGCAGATCGTGCTTTGCAAAAATCTCAACGACCTCGAGGAGCTGGATTGCACGATGCGTGACTTGGCGGGCTATTATCCCGCGCTTCGCTCCTGCGCCATCGTTCCCGTGGGACTTACGAAATACCGCGAAAAGCTCTATCCGCTGGAGGCGTTCACGCCCCGGGAATGCGCCTCTGTGATCGCGCAGGTAGACGCGTTTGGCGCAGAGTGCCTTGCAAAATACGGCACGCGACTGTTTTACTGCTCGGATGAGTTTTACGTACGCGCGGGGCTTCCTCTCCCCTCGGAGGACTATTACGAGGATTACTCGCAGATCGAAAACGGCGTGGGAATGCTGACCTCGCTGAAATCCGAATTTGATTTTGAGCTGGATTATCTGGACGAGCTTTTGCCTGCGTTCCACGCTCCTCGCACGGTCTCCGTTGCAACGGGTGCGGCGGCGTACGAGCACATCAAGGCGCTGGCCGAGCGCATCATGGCGTGCGTAGAGGGGCTGACGATCCACGTGTATCGCATCGTCAACAGCTTTTTTGGAGAAAGCGTGACCGTGGCGGGGCTTTTGACGGGCAAGGACGTATGCGCTCAGTTAGAGGGCAAGCCGCTTGGCGACGAATTGCTCTTCCCTGCCGTTATGCTGCGCGCAGACGGTGACGTATTCCTTGACGACATGACCCCTGCGGAGCTTTCGCACTGCTTAAACGTACCCGTACGGGCATCCAAAAGCGACGGTGCGGAGCTGATTCGTGCATTTCTTGGAGTGCAGTAGAATTGACAACCCCGAATTTGGGTAACCTACCCTTATGAGAAAGGATATAACATGGCAAAACCTGTAATCGCCATCGTGGGACGCCCCAATGTTGGCAAAAGTACACTTTTCAATAAGCTCATCGGCGAACGTCGCTCAATCGTTGAGGATACGCCCGGCGTCACGCGCGACCGTATCTACGGCGAGACCGAATGGCGCGGCAAAAAGCTTGTTTTGATCGACACGGGCGGAATTGAGCCCAAGACCGACAGCATCATTCTCAAGCAAATGCGTTTTCAGGCAGAGGTGGCGGTAGAGAGCGCCGACGTGATCATTTTTATGTGCGACGTACGCACGGGACTGACCGCCGACGACCGCGAAATCGCAGTCATGCTCAAAAAGAGCGGCAAGCCCGTGATCCCCTGCATCAACAAGTGCGACAGCGTGGGAGACGTGCCGCTTGAATTTTATGAGTTTTACGAGCTGGGCTTTGAGCAGGATCCGATCAGCGTGTCGAGCATCCACGGAAGCGGCTCGGGTGATCTCCTTGACGCTTGCCTTGATTATCTTTCGGATTGGCAGGACGACGAGGAGGACGACGACAGCATTCACGTAGCGGTCATCGGAAAGCCCAACGCGGGCAAGTCCTCGATCATCAACCGTCTGCTTGGAGAGAACCGTCTGATCGTTTCCGATATTGCGGGCACGACGCGCGACGCCGTGGACACGCAGGTGGAAAATGAGTACGGCAAGTTTACCTTTATCGACACGGCGGGCATCCGCCGCCAGTCTAAAATTGACGACAAGATCGAGCATTACAGCGTTCTGCGCGCCCACATGGCGGTCGAACGCGCCAGCGTTTGCGTCCTGATGATCGACGCCTCCACGGGCATTACCGATCAGGACACCAAGATCGCGGGCATTGCGCACGAGGCCGGAAAGGCCGTCATTATCGTGGTCAACAAGTGGGATCTGATCGAAAAGGACAACTCCACGGTGAATGAATTTACCAACAAGATCCGCACGGAATTGGCTTATATGCCCTACGCGCCCATCCTCTTTATCTCCGCAAAAACGGGGCAGCGTGTGCCGAATCTGTTTGAGCGCATTCTGTACGTTTACAACCAGTCGGTCATGCGTGTGACCACGGGCATGCTCAACGACGTGCTGGGCGACGCGATGATCCGCGTACAGCCCCCGTCCGACAAGGGACGCAGACTTAAGATCTACTACATGACGCAGATCGGTGTGGCTCCTCCCACCTTCGTCATTTTCTGCAACAATATTCAGCTTTTCCACTTCTCCTATCAGAGATATATCGAAAACTGCCTGCGCGAGACCTTTGGCTTCTCGGGCACGCCCATTAAGCTCATCATCCGCATGAAGGGCGACGAGGCGGATAAGTGACCTACCTTTTTTGAGAAAGGACACATACTATGTTTGTTGACAACGTCAAAATTTATATCAAGGCGGGGGATGGCGGCAACGGTGCCGTTTCCTTCCGTCGCGAAAAATACGTGGCGGCGGGCGGCCCCGACGGTGGTGACGGTGGGCATGGCGGAAACATTGTGTTTCGCGTGGATCCCGGCACGAATACCCTGCTTGCCTTCCGTTATAAGCACAAATTTATTGCCGCGCGCGGCGGTGACGGAAAGGGCTCGAAGTTCCACGGTGCGACGGCCGAGGATCTTGTAATCATGGTTCCCCCCGGAACGCTGATCAAGGATGCCGAAAGCGGACGCATCATCCACGACATGTCCGAAAACGACGGTGCGGATTATCTTGCCTGCAAGGGCGGCCGCGGCGGCTGGGGCAACCGTCATTTTGCAACACCGACGCGTCAGGTGCCCATGTTTGCAAAGAACGGCACCGAGGGTGAGGAAAAAGAGGTCGTGCTGGAGCTCAAGATGCTTGCCGACGTGGGGCTGATCGGCTATCCCAGCGTTGGAAAGTCCTCGATCCTTTCGCGCATTTCCTCGGCACGCCCCAAGATCGCGGATTACCACTTCACCACCCTCTCCCCCAACCTCGGTGTGGTTCGCACGGGCGGCGAGAGCGGCTTTGTGGCGGCGGATATTCCCGGTCTGATCGAGGGTGCTGCCGACGGCGCGGGGCTTGGTCACGCATTTTTGCGCCACATTGACCGCTGTCAGCTTCTTTTACACGTGGTGGACATCTCCTGCTTTGAGGGACGCGATCCCGTGGACGACATCGAAAAGATCAATTATGAGCTTGGCCGCTACAGCGCAGAGCTTGCCACACGTCCGCAGATCATTCTGGCCAACAAGTGCGACGCGCTTGACCGCGAGCTTGTGGATGTGGACGCGTTTGAAGCGTACGTCAAGGAAAACGGCTGGACGATGCTTTACGTTTCCGCCGCGACGGGCGAGGGGCTTGACGAGATGGTTCGTCTTGTGGCGGACAGACTGAAGGAGCTTCCCCCGATGAAGATCTACGAGAGCGAATACGCGCCCGAGGATGCCTACGTGGGAGGAGGCAAGGAGACTGTCATTCGCCGCGAAAACGACACCTTCTTTGTGGAAGGCGAGTGGCTTAAGAACCTGATGGGGCAGATCAACTTCAGCGACTACGAATCTCTCAACTTCTTCCAACGTGTGCTTGAAAAGAGCGGTGTGTTTGAAGCGCTTGAAAAAAAGGGCTGCCGCGACGGGCACACCGTGTCTATTTACGATTTTGAATTTGATTACGTGAAATAAGGAGTTTTTCTATGAACATCTGGCATGATATGGATCCCGCCGAGATCTCACCGAGCGATTTCAACGCGGTGATCGAAATCCCCAAGGGAAGCAAGTGCAAATATGAGCTGGACAAAAAGTCGGGGCTACTCAAGCTTGACCGTATTCTGTACACCTCAACGCACTACCCTGCCAACTACGGCTTTATTCCGCGCACCTTTGCCGACGACGGTGACCCGCTCGACGTTCTGGTGCTTTGCTCCGAGCCGATCTATCCCCTCACGCTCGTGCGCGTTTATCCCATCGTTGTGATGCGAATGATCGACGGTGGCAAGATGGATGACAAGATCATTGCGGTGCCGTTCTCCGATCCTACCTACCTTGGGATCGCGTCAATCGACGGCTTGCCGCCCCACATCTTTGATGAAATCATGCACTTCTTCACGGTTTACAAGCAGCTTGAAAACAAAGAAACCGACGTTCGCTCGCTCTTTGGGCGCTCCAAAGCGGAGGAAATCATCCGCGAAGCGATTGAGTGTTATGATAAGACTTTTGGTGGGAAGTGATTGTTTTTGGAGAGGGGGAGACCTTTTTAAGGAAAAGGTCTCCCCCTCTCCAAACCTCTCCCCCTCTAAAACCTTTTTGTAACAAGGGCACGCCCGCCGCCTTGGTGTCTTAACAACACCAAGACGGCGGGCGTGTGCGCTTTTGCAAAGCGCATTTGGGGCAAGGCTTTGCATTTTGCTCCTGCCGTTTTCTATGCTCGCACAAATTCTGTCGGGGCGACCAATGGTCGACCTTGTAACTGTTTGTTTTCACCTTGTTACTAAGCCACGTTTGGGGAAAATCTTTATTTTTTTGAAATTGGACTTTACAAATCCCTCTTTTTGTGGTAAAATAAAGCTGCGACACAACTGAATAAGCAATCGACCAAGTGTGTATATTTTTACTACGGTAAAAATGCATACTCTTTTTCGCATACTTGGTTGTATTGTTGAAAGTTGTGTCGCAGCAATCGGAGCTATGCATTTTTCGTGCGCAGCTTCGGCTGCGCACTTTTTGTTTGTAAAGGAGAAAAATGATGAACGTAATGGATCTGCTGTGGGAAGGTGCTCTTTGTCCGCGTGAGCGCGCAGCGGTAAATAAGAAAGAGTATGACGCTCTGTTTGCAAAATGTGTAGCACTACGAGAGGAGCTTGCCAAATGCTTGCCAGAGGAAAAGCAATCTTTGCTTGACGCATTGGAAGAACCCGTGTTGGCACTCGCAGATCTTACACAAAAAGAGGCATTTTCCTATGGCGTATGCCTTGGAATAGCTCTGCAAAAAGAATCCGAACGCTATTTGCAGCCCTAACCCCCCAAAAAAATCTGCGCGAAGCGCACACGCCCCCGAAATCGGGGTTGTTAAGACACCGATCTCGGGGGCGTGCTTTTTGTGAAGGTTTTGAAGGGTGGGGGGGGCTT
>JAZRFD010000103.1:0-5452 GCA_045661185.1 Eubacteriales bacterium
AGGCGCAAAAGAAAAAGCTTGGCAAAAAGAAAAGCGCCGAAAAGAAGGTGTTTCGCCGCCTGCGGGCGGCGAGGAGGGCTCCGCGCCCTCCACTGCGCAAACTTTTGAAAAAGTTTGATCAAAACTTTCGGCAAACTGACGAAAGCCGTTTGCTTTGTCTACAGTCTGCAGGCGCGCCCATGTGTGGGCGCGCCTCTTTATGATTTTAAGGTGTTATATCGAGATTGTAGATCCCGAAGCCTGCGTCGTTGCGCACAAGCTCGATTTCCATGGCAAGTGTTTTGCCGCTGACCTTGGCATCGAATTTCAGCGTGTATGCCGCGCCGTCTACCGTGCTATCGTAGAGCGCGGTGGAAAAGCCGGTGTAGCGGACGATCTTGATGCCCGATTGAAAATCAACGCCAAGCTCGCCCTCAAGCCCCGAGAAAAATTGCTCGAGGTCGGCGGGGCGGTCGGGGTGAAGATCTTTTGCGGCGGCGGTGAAGTCGCCGGCTTCAATCTTGCCAAGAAACCCCTTGACGTGCGCCTTTGCCTCGTCGCCCTTGATTGCGTTGGCGCAGCCGACAAGAGAGACGCAAAGGATCAGAACGAGTGTCAGCGCTAAAAAATGCCTTACCTTCATACAACCCTCCGTTCGTTAAATCACCATCATCAAGAAGATGGTCAGTGCCAGAAGCAGCCACAGCGCGCACAGTCCCATGGGAATGTACCAGCGTCGGGGGTGCTTTTTGTTTTTGGGGGAGCGCGTCCACACAATGCTCAAAATCAAACCGACGGTGGGGAGAACCGCACCCGTGATGGCGAAGAGAACCCAGAACAAGGGAATTGAAACCGCCTGCATCATTTGCAGATACATTGCGTCGCCCTCGTAGCTCTCCTCGGGCGTTTGATCCTTGGTTGAGGATGCCGCATCCTTGACGGTGGCAAGCAACCCCTCGTCCTCGATCATGCAAACGGGCGCCGTGCCCGAACGGAAGGAGAAATTGCCGTAGGCATCAAAATGCGAGTTGTTCAGGTGTGCAAAGTTGACAAAGCCGATGCCGCCGTCCTCAAAGTAGAACAGAATACCGATCTGTCGGTACAGCGAGCCCGATTCATCGTAATAAACGACGTTGTAGGACTTGAGGCTCTGCATCGTGGTAACGTCCACGTTCTGCGTTACGGAAAGACCCTTGAGCGCTTGCACGGTGCTGTCGTTCAGCGTGCTTTGCGCGTACGCGTTGCTTGTGCGGAAGATGCGGTATTCCACGTTTACCTCGCGTTCAAAGGCGGCAAGGGAACTGAGCGCGGCGTCGCTGACGTAAATGCCTGTGGCAAACGTGCCCTCAAGATAGAGAATTTCCGAGGTGGCATTGACCGATTGCAGTGTGTAGACGAAATCTTTTTCCTCATCGGTACCCTTCATGTACGTCACGTCGTAATAATAGAGGGTCTTGACGGGGAGCCAGTAGACGTCGTTTGGCGCGTTGTACAGCGCATAGGTGGTCGTTCCGTTGGAAATGCTTGTGCGATCCTTGGAGATTGACCACTCTTTTGGAGTGTCCGCGCTGACCGAAAGGGTTAGTGCTGCGAGCAGCATACAGAGCGCAAAGAGGGCACACGTGATGCGTAAAAGCTTATTTTTCATCGTACGTACCTCCTTTAAGCGAGATTGAGCTTGCGTTCGAGCTTGCCGAGCGTGATGGTGTGAATGAAATAGGCGAGCGTTGCGACGATCACGGCGGCGGCGAGCAGAATCAGCGTTGCAAAGAAGGGCGCTTCGGCTTCGCTTACGTGGGAGAGTACGGTGTCGATCGCGCCGACCGCCGAAAACAGCCCCACGACCGTAAAGATCTGACCGGCAAAGCCCAAAATGAGGTTGACCAGATAATAAATTCCGATGGATGCCAAAATCTTGTGCTTTTTGGCAATGATGGAGCCGATGGTGATGCAAAGCTGAATAATACTGACGCTGAGCCACATACCGGCCAGAGCGATCAGAATCAGCTCTAAGAACCAAAGGACGCTCCAAAATCCTCCCATGGTGATCAGGGTGCCAAGCCCCTTGAACAATTCACCGACCGCAGATGGCTGAACGATCAGCACGATCTCCAATACCGAAATGGTGATCACGGCAACACTGGATAGGAGCCAGATGCAGGCGTTGAGGGTTTTGGAAAGCAGGAGCTGCGCGCGGGAAACGGGGAGCGTGAAGGTCAAGTATCCCTCATCGCTGAAAAAGTTGACGTAAAAGCGCCAGAATACCAAAATTTCAGCAACCACCAAAAAGCCTACGATCACGAGCATGCAGGCAAGCACGCCGAGCACGGCGGAAAGCTGGAGCAGGAAAAACGCAGAGGATTCTCCCATGGTGGAATTGAGGAAGCGGAAGCAAAAGCCACCCGGGATGGCTACCAGAAGTGCCGCTGCGGCGAGCCATAGCCAGGTTTTCCAAACCGCCTTCAAATCGTATTTTAATAATTTACGGAGCATATCTGAACACCTCCCTGAACAGTTCGTCAAGCGTTTTACCCTCGGTGGCGCGTACCTCATCGGCAACGCCCGTGCGCAAAATCCGTCCGCCGTAGCCCATAAAGAGGAATTCCTCGAGAATTGGCTCTACGTCGTGGATCAGGTGCGTGGTGATCACCACGCTTGATTCGGGGTTGTAGTTCCCGATAATGGTTTGCAGAATGTAATCGCGCGCCGCGGGATCGACACCCGCAATGGGCTCGTCAAGCAGATACAAGCGTGCGTTACGCGACATAACGAGGATCAATTGCACCTTTTCCTTGTTTCCCTTGGAAAGCTGCTTGAGCTTCATGGAAGGGGCGATGCTCATGTCGGCAAGCATCTGGCGTGCGCGTGCTTGGTCAAAGTCAGCGTAAAACTCGCTGAAATAGCGAAGCAGATCCTCCACGCGCATCCAGGAATTGAAATAGGTGCGCTCGGGCAGGTAGGAGATGAGGGAGTTGGTTTCCTCGCTCTGCTCCCGACCGGAAACAAGGATCCTTCCGCTGTCGGGCACCAAAAGGCCCGCCACCAGCTTGATCAGCGTGGATTTTCCGCAACCGTTCGGGCCTAACAGTCCGATAATTTTGCCTGCGGGCAGGGAAATGTTCAAGTCCTCCAGAACGGGGACGCCTGCCCTATAGCTCTTTTTTAAATGTTCACATTGTAAAACAGGTGTGCTCATACAGACGTATCCTCCTTTTGTATAAATTCGATGAGTTCACCGCGGGTGATCCCGAGCGCGAGCGCGTCCGCGACCAGTGAGCGCATGGCACTTTCGTGCACGGTTTTGCGGGCACGCGCGAGTGCCTCTGCGTCCGATGTCACGAAGCGCCCGACGGTTCCGCGGGTCGTGATGAGTCCCTCATCCTCCAGCAGCGTCAGCGCGTGCTGCATTGTGTTTGGGTTGACCGATGCCTCAAATGCGAGCTGCCGCACGGGTGGGATCTGCCCCTCGGGCGGATATTTGCCACTGAGGATCTCGCCGCGGATGCGGTCTGCGATCTGGATAAAGACGGGTGATTTGTTATGAAATCGCCACGGCATATCGTGTGTTCTCCTTTCTTTGTATCATTGTGCTAATACAATCATACAACATTTTTTCGGATTTGTCAACCCCTTTTCGAAAAAATATTTTGGGGTAGGGGAGTGCCTTTTATGAATATCGCATTTTCCGCTTTGGCGTAATACGGGGAAATTTGTGAAAAAAGATTATAACAGCACCGTTGACAAAGTTAATTTTTTATGGTATAATCTATAGTTAATAAACCCGAAAAAGGAGATTGTAACATGGCAACCTTTATCAATGAACCGTCGCATACCTTTAACGAATATCTGCTGATTCCCGGATATTCCTCCAGCGAGTGTGTTCCCGCAAACGTCAGCCTTAAAACCCCTCTGGTCAAATACCGCAAGGGGGAAACGCCCGCAATCATGATGAACATCCCCATGGTTTCCGCGATCATGCAGTCGGTCTCCGGTGACAGACTTGCCATTTCGCTTGCAACCGAGGGCGGCGTTGCCTTTATTTACGGCTCGCAGACGATCGAGGACGAAGCGGCAATGGTCAAGAGAGCAAAGGATCACAAGGCAGGCTTTGTCAAGAGCGATTCCAACCTCTCTCCCGACGCACTTCTGTCCGACGTGCTGGCACTCAAGGAAAAAACGGGACACTCCACCGTTGCCATTACCGATGACGGAACGGCAGAGGGCAAGCTGCTCGGCATCGTGACCGGCAGAGACTACCGCGTCAGCCGCATGGATCCCGCTACCAAGGTTTCCGAGTTCATGACTCCTTTTTCCAAGCTCGTGACCGCTCCCGAGGGCACGACTCTCAAGGAAGCCAACGACATCATCTGGGATAACAAGCTCAACTCTCTCCCCATCATCAATGAAAAGGGTCAGCTGTGCTACATGGTATTCCGCAAGGATTACGATTCCCACAAGCAGAACCCCAATGAGCTTTTGGACAAGTCCAAGAGATACGTTGTGGGCGCGGGCATCAACACCCGTGACTACGCAGAGCGCGTTCCCGCGCTGATCGAGGCGGGCGCTGACGTGCTTTGCATCGACTCCTCCGAGGGCTTTTCCGAGTGGCAGCAGAGAACCATCGCGTGGATCCGTGAGAGATACGGCGACAGCGTAAAGGTTGGAGCGGGCAACGTCGTTGACGCGGCAGGCTTCCGCTTCCTTGCCGAGTGCGGTGCGGACTTTATCAAGGTCGGTATCGGCGGCGGCTCCATCTGTATCACCCGTGAGACCAAGGGCATCGGCCGCGGTCAGGCTACCGCTCTGATCGACGTTTGTGCCGAGAGAGACCGTTATTTTGAGGAAACGGGCGTTTATATTCCCGTATGCTCCGACGGCGGTATCGTTTACGACCACCACATCACTCTGGCCCTTGCAATGGGCGCGGATTTCGTCATGCTCGGCAGATACTTCGCACGCTTTGACGAAAGTCCCTCCAACAAGGTCAGCATCGGCGGCACTTATTATAAGGAATACTGGGGCGAGGGCTCCGCGCGTGCGCGCAACTGGCAGAGATATGACCTGGGCGGCGATAAGAAGCTTTCCTTTGAGGAAGGCGTTGACTCCTACGTGCCTTACGCGGGTAACCTCAAGGACAACGTAGCACTCTCTCTGTCCAAGGTCAAGTCCACTATGTGCAACTGCGGTGCACTCACGATTCCCGAATTGCAGGAAAGAGCCGTGCTCACGCTTGTGTCCGCAACCAGTATCGTTGAGGGCGGCGCACACGACGTCATCGAAAAGAACAAGGAAACCAAGTTTAACTGATATACGGTAAAAAGCAGGAATCGCAAATATGCCGTACCCTTAAGGACAGTTTTTGAATTTTTATAGAACACGTTACCTACCGACAGCAGGACAGAGGATGTTTTGCTTTCTCTGTCCTCTTTTGCTTCACTTTCGGGAGCAGAAGAAAAGCCTCCCTTGTGTAAAG
>JAZRFD010000104.1:0-3237 GCA_045661185.1 Eubacteriales bacterium
ACGGCTGTCGATACCTTTGGCAATCCCATGGCGGGTATTAAGGCTACCGTCAACAAGGACGGTGCTGCGGTTACAACCGTGGCGCTTGGCGAGGACGGAACCGAGCGCTTGGCGCTTGATAAGGGTGACTACACGGTCACCTTTGCCCTCGACACGGCCGCTGATGTTAAAAGCTATTTCGGCTATGACTTTACGTATGACAAGGCTCTTTGTGTGCTCTCCGAGGCAGCTCCCAGCCTGACCGTTACGCTGATGCAAAAGCCCAACGGCCGCGAAAAGCTCTATCTGCAGGACGATACCTCGTTCCTCGCGGCAAACATTACGGGCGGCGCGTACAATTATGAGTTTGCAAAAGGCAACAATTATTTCCTGATCCGCCCCTCCGTGCCCGGTATTTACGAGATTTCGATTGGCAATACCGATGCTGAGATCACATACCTCAGCGCGTTCAACCACACCGTGCTTGGCACATCCGAAAACGGTGTTCTGGAGCTTCCCGTCAGCCGTCAGTACGTTGGCACAACTGAGGACTCCACCTCTCCTTTCCTCGTTTGCGTTGATGCGAAGGTTGAAAGCAAGACCGATCTTGTTCTGACGGTTAAAAAGGTGGCAGAAATGCCGCTTTCTCCCGCCGAGGTCGATTGGATCGCGTACATGAACCCCAACAAGCTCGAAAAGTTTACCCTTCCCGAGGGCACCACGCTTACCAACGTGGACGTGTTTGACGCGGATCTTGAGGTCATATTCAACGAGAGCGACGGATACTATCACGTAGGAAGCGCCGACGGTCCCGTGGTGCTCATCCGCCTGACCTCCGAAAGTCAGTATCTGGCAAGCTTCTTCACGATCTGTAACACGGATGCTCTCAGAGCGTTCTTCTACGACGAGGAAGGAAATTTCCAAAGAAAAGAAATTTTCAACACGCTGATCCACCAGTACACGGGTGAGCCCGATATCAACGGATCCTTGGTACAGGGTGCGGGCGTGCAGGACCCCAAAACGGGCACCTATCCCTTGGATGAACACCTTGCATACTTTATGAAAAACGTAGGTGAGACCATGGGCTGGTGGGATTCCGACAGCTACAATTTCCGCTTTGAGGATGACCTCCTGCTCGGCAAAACATTGACTGATAATGCATGGCTCTTCGCTTGCTGCTACGCAGCAGAATAAGTAAAAAACACCCGAAACCGCCTCCGTGGAGGCGGTTTCTTTTATGAATTTTCAAAAAAGTGTTGCAAAAGCCGCCAAAAAATGATATAATAAACCGAATGTATTTCAAAACAATTTATTTTGGAGGAAAACATATGAAAAACGTACTGAAAAGACTCGGACTTTTGAGCCTTGCTGTTTTGATGCTGGTATCAATCCTCGCATTGGCCGCCTGCAACGGTGGTGAGGACGAAACCACCAAAAAGAAGGATGACGGCACCACGACCACCACGGGCGGAAACCCGAATCCCGATCCCAATCCCCCCGCAAATCCGACCTACACTGTTAAATTTGTAGATCAGAGCGGTGCACCCGTTCAGGGCGTTCGCGTTCAGTTCTGCATCAACGAAACCTGCACCCCCATGATAGCGTTCCCCTCCAACGCGGAAGGTATCATTACGATCACGCATATGGCAGAGAACACTTACGATGTCAAGATTCTTTCTCTCCCCTCGGGCTACGCGGAAGACACCGCATACTACAACTTCAACTCCGAGAATTATCTTGAGATCGTTCTGACCCCCGCGGCATAAGAGGTACATCATGAAAGTTGCTATCTCACTTATTCTCTCTTTGATTCTTGCGCTTTCCGCCTCCTGTATGGCCTCCTGTAACACGGGAGATGCCCCCGAGAAGAACGGCGGAACGACCACCAAGGAAGAGACACCGACAACACCCCCGCCCGTTGAGCCCGACATGACACCCGGTAGCATCGACAATCCCACTTATATGGGCGAGGAGCCGTTGAGTGTGACCGTTGAAGCCGGAAAGGCTTATCACATTGCGGTCAAGAACCCCAGCGGGCAGACGATCATTATTGAATCCCCCAACGCTTGTATCACCTACAACAACACCGTATATGAAGCCATCAACGGCGTGCTTACACTTGTTCTGAACGCAGACTCGAGTGACGGCAGAAAGGCCGCAATCCTTGGCATCAGCGCAAAAGACGGCTCTGCCGCAACCTTTGTGGTGCGCATTGAGGCTCCTCTTGGCAGCATGGGCAACCCCATTGTGCTGGAAAGCTTGGACGCGCTGAACGTGCCCGTGGCAAAGGACAGCTCCGTTTACTACCGTTGGACGGCAACCGAAAACGGCAACTTTTACGTCAATTGCTCAAACGACAAGAGCAACATCGTGCTCAACGTCGATAACCGTACCACGGGCGAGAGCAACGGTGCCGAAACCTCGGTAATCGGCCTTGAGATTGGCGAAACGGTGATCATTGCGGTCGGAACGATCGGCACGGCTACTGTTGCCGAGGGACTTGATCTGACCTTCTCCTTCGACCCCGCTGACCCCGCGACAGACTTTGTTTATAACGTATCCGTCAAATCCCTGGTCGAGGGCGGTCTTGAGGGCGTTACGGTTGAGATCTACACCGCTGACGGAACGCTTGTGACCACGCTTGTAACCGATGAAAACGGCTCTGCTTCCTACACGGGGCTTTGGGCGGATTGCTACGCAAAGGTCATCATTCCCGATGGCTATACCCCTATTGCAGACAACGACGAGGATCCTACAAATGACGATCTCGCTGATTTCCATCTGAAGTCCGGCCTGTTCGGCTCAGCCAACGCAATCTTTACGCTGGTTTCCCCCGAAAACGAGGACGAGGAATAAACAAAAAAAGAAGGAGCTGTCTCAAATGCGATAAAAAGCATTAGAGGCAGCGCCTTTTTTTGTGAGGCAGAAAAAGATTATGAGCACCAAAAAGAAAAAAATTGTAGCAATTAAATTATACAACAAAACCACGGATGCTCAATACCTTTCGGTAAAGAACATCCGCTTTTTCTTTTCTTGGGTTATCTTAGTGAGACAGCCCCTTTATTTTATGATCCGAATTGAATTTGCACAGCCGTGTGCCGGTCTTGGCGTTCGATCCGAAAAACGACCGTGTCGCCAAGCCGATACTCAGAAAGGGCTTCGCGCAGCTCCCCGCTGTTTGTAATGATATCTCCATTGACACCATAGATCACGTCGCCCACTCGCAAAAGGCCGTAAGAGCAGCCCTCTTCGTCAATT
>JAZRFD010000105.1:0-7427 GCA_045661185.1 Eubacteriales bacterium
TGATTGATTGCAGGTCTCCACCGGGATTGTTGCGCACGTCAAAAATAAACTTCGTGGCGCCCATCCCCTTCAGCGCCTCAACGCCTTGCTTGAACTGTGTGGGGGTGGTAAGATCAAATTCGCTGATGTGGACCACGCCGACCGTGGAGTCAAGATTGGTCAGATAATAAGAAACAGATTCCTTCACGAACGCGGCGCGCGTCATGGAGAGCTCCCTTCTCGTATATGCGCCGTTTTCCATGCGATACACGAGCAGCTCGACCTGCGTTCCCTCCTCGCCGCGAATGGCGTTGATAATCGTCGTGTAACCGACCTCCGCCACGGTTTGGTAGACACCGTCGATCTTGACACCGCAAACGCAGTCACCGACCAGCATCCCCGCCGCCAGCGCGGGAGAATTCTTGTAAACGGAAATAACCTGATATACGGGCTCCTTGACGCCGCCGAGATCAATCTCGGTCTGCACAACGCTCACGCCGATACCGACCGAGCTGCCCGCGCTATCCTGCATAAGTGCGGCATACTCCTCCTCGGTGTAATACTCCGCGTAAAGGTCACCCGTTGCCATAGCATACGCCTTCAGGACCGCGTCAAGCATTTCTTCCTTATCCATGGAATTGGCATAATAGGAATAATACTCAAACAAAAGCGCCAGATATTCAAGCTTTTGGAATTCATCACCGTTGCCCGTCGCCAAAAGCTGCTCAAGCTCGAGCTTTTCTTTTTCCAGCTCGCCAATCAGCGTAGCCTGCTCTCCGATCTGCCCGACGTAGCGATCCCGCATATAGACCCATGTCAACGTATAGGTCAACAGGATCGTTGCGGCAATTACAACGCATAAAAGGGCTAAAACAAAGGTGACCGAGCACCGCTTTTCCGGCTTTTGCTCGGGCTCGGGCATCTCACTCGGATACGGTGCCCAAGGAAGCTCCTTGTTAGGGGGTAAAGACATAAACCGATTCCTTTCAAACGAAAAAATTACTATTTATTTTATGGAATGCCGAACGCATTTATTCGACAAGTATAAAAAACAGTACGGAAGCGAAATGCGGCTTACGCATTTCGCTTTCCGTTGCTTATGTCAAAACTTAATGGGTTTGGAGCTGAGATACTTCTTGACCATGAGCGCCACCTTAAAGGTGATGGCGTGCTCAAACTCGCGCAGATCAAGGCCCGTCAGCTTGCGGATCTTTTCCAGGCGGTAGACCAGCGTGTTTCTGTGTACGAACAGCTTTCTCGAGGTCTCGGAGACGTTGAGGTTGTTTTCAAAGAAGCACTGAATGGTCTGCAGCGTTTCGCGGTCGAGAGATTCGAGGCTTCCCTTTTTAAAGACCTCCTGCAAAAACATTTCGCAAAGAGTGGTGGGAAGCTGATAGATCAAACGGCCAATGCCGAGATTTTCATAGCTGATGATATTCTTTTCGTTCTCAAAGACCTTGCCGACCTCAAGCGCCACCTGCGCTTCCTTATAGGCGCGCGCCAGATCCTTGATGTTTTCGACAACGGTGGAGATACCGATCGCTACCTTTGTATAGAACTCTGCCGACAGCGTGTCCGCAATGTTGGTTGCGATCTTCTCGATATCCTTGGTCTCGGTTCCGGGCTTTACGTCCTTGACCAGCACGATATCGTGCTCGCCAACGCTGATGACGTAATCCTTGGACTTGTCCGGGAACATATTCTGCAGCATTTCAAAGGGCAGCATATCGGTCTTTCCGAAGAATTTGATCAAAAAGACGATGCGCATTTCCTCGGTGTTGAAATGAAGCTCTTTGGATTTGATGTAAATGTCGCTTGGCAGGATGTTGTCCAGAATGATGTTTTTGATAAAGGAGCCCTTGTCGTATTTCTCGTCGTAAAGATTTTTGATGTTGCCGAGAGAGATCGCCAAAAACTTGGACATCTTCTCTGCCATTTTATCCTCCCCCTCGACGAATACGATATAGTCGGTCTTGGGGCCGTTCGTCATGGGGCGATAGGTGTATCCGTTATTGGTGATTACATCATTCGTATAATTCAGCTCGTCGCGCACGCCCTGACGGATTTCTCCGATCTTGACCAGCTCCGAGCATGCAATGATCACGCCATTTTCATCGACAACACCGATGACGCGGTCAATCGCATCCTTCATCTGGTGAATGACACCTTGAAATAATCTGTTAGACATAAAAATTCATTCTCCTCTATCGTTTTTGGGGATGACTTGTAGAAAACTAAATATATTTTACATCATTTTTTGTGATTTTTCAATAGGTTTTTCAATATTTTTTATAAAAATTTTGATTTTTTTCATGCAAAGTGCATATCATGTCAAAAACAGCCCCTTTTTCGGGGGCTGTTTTCGTCAAAACGCAAATAGAATCCGCAATTTATGCATCATTTGTTCATTTCAAGTTCATAAACAAGGCAAGCTAACGCAAAGGAAGCGGCTGTTTCGGTGCGTAAAATGCGTTTTCCGAGCCCTACGGGGACAAGTCCTGCGCATTTTGCCGAATCTGCCTCGGCGGGAGAAAAGCCGCCCTCGCTTCCGATCACAATCGAGACCGTGGGGGCATCCTTCGCCAAAAGTTCCGCCTTTTTACGCTTGAGAACCGCGGGTAATGTCTCGGTACCCGCCCCCTCGTAACAGAACAGTGCAACGTCTGCTTCTGCCGCACGCGCGATAGCCTCGTCAAAGGAGCAGGTTGGGTGAACCGTGGGAATCATTCCGCGCCCGCTCTGCTTTGCCGCTTCAAGAGCAATGCGTTGACGACGCTCGACCTTTTTGCTCTCATTCTCGCCCTTCAGGCGCACGATGCAGCGTTCGCTTTCAAAGGTGGTCAGATCGTAGGCACCGCACTCAACCGCCTTTTGGATCACGCTGTCAAGCTTATCCCCCTTCGGCAGAGCCTGAAAGACACGCGCGCGGTACGGGGGCTCTGTGTCGGCGATGTGCGTCTCCAAAATGCGCGCGCACACACGATCCGGCAAAAAGTCTGTCAGCTCACATTCATATTCGGCAGATTCCATGTCGCAAACCGTGATCCTCTCCCCCACCGCCATGCGCAGAGCGCGGGAAATGTGGTGGGCGTCGTCGCCCAGGATCGTAACGGCTTCGTTGCCGATCTGCTCCTTCGGTACAAAAAATCTCGGCATAGAGGTTCCTCGCTTGGTAATGATTACATTTATTATACTATAGCTTTCGCGCTTCGTCAAGTGTGTTTTTTCCGTCCTGTACGGTCAAATTTATGAACAAATCGTAACCTTTTTACAAGGCTCTTGAAATGTGACGAAAAAAAAGGTATAATTTATGCTGGGTGACAAGGGGACTTGACGCCCGGAAAGATTGTTATTAAAATTATTACAATAAAAGGAGAAACCATCATGACCAACAACAAGTACGTTCTTGATTGGATCAAATCCATGGCTGACATGGTCGGTCCCAAGGAAATCGTTTGGATCGACGGCAGCGAGGAGCAGACCAACGCTCTGCGCGCAGAGGCTTGCAAAACCGGCGAGCTCGAGCCCCTGAATCCCGACGTATATCCCAACTGCTATCTGCACCGCACCGCTATCAACGACGTTGCGCGTGTTGAGAACAGAACCTTCATCTGCACCTCCAAAAAAGAGGACGCGGGTAACATCAACAACTGGATGGATCCCAAGGAGTGCTACGAAAAGCTGTCTAAGCTCTACAAGAACTCCTACAATGGCAAGACCATGTACGTGATCCCCTACTCCATGGGTGTTGTTGGCTCTGATTTTGCAAAGATCGGCATCGAGCTGACCGACTCTATCTACGTCGTGCTGAACATGATCATCATGACCCGCGTCGGCAAGAACGTGATTGAGGCTCTGGGAGATTCCCCCGAGTTCATCAAGGGTCTGCATGCGGTTGCTGACTGTGACGAGGAAAAGCGTTACATCTGCCACTTCCCCGAGGACAACACCATCTGGTCTGTCAACTCCGGATACGGCGGAAACGTGCTTCTCGGCAAGAAGTGCTTCGCACTCCGTATCGCATCTTACCTCGGCCGCAAGGAAGGCTGGATGGCTGAGCACATGCTCATCCTCGGTCTTGAAAATCCCAAGGGCGAGATCAAGTATATCTCCGCAGCATTCCCCTCCGCTTGCGGTAAGACCAACCTTGCAATGCTCATCCCGCCGGAAATCTACAAGAAGGCCGGCTACAAGGTTTGGACCGTCGGTGACGACATCGCTTGGATCCGTGTCGGCGAGGATGGCAGACTCTACGCTGTCAACCCCGAGAACGGCTTCTTCGGTGTAGCTCCCGGTACCAATGAGCACTCCAACTACAACGCGCTCATGACCACCAAGAAGAACTGCATCTTCACCAACGTCTGCCACAACCTGGACGACAACACGGTTTGGTGGGAGGGCTTGGACAACAATCCTCCCAAGAACGCGCTCAACTGGAAGGGCGAAAAGTGGGATTACACCAAGTATGACAAGGCAGACAAGGTCAACACCTCCGGTGCGCACCCCAACTCCCGTTTCACCGCAATGGCAACCAACTGCCCCTGCATCTCCTCTGAGTTCAACTCCCTCAGGGGTGTTCCGCTCTCCGCGATCATCTTTGGCGGACGCCGCGCTAAGACCGCTCCCCTGGTTTACGAATCCCGCAACTGGCAGAACGGTACGTTCGTAGGCTCGATCATGGCTTCCGAGACCACCGCTGCCGCGGCAGGTGCTGTCGGTGTGGTTCGCCGTGACCCCATGGCAATGCGTCCCTTCGTGGGCTACGATATGGGTGACTACTTCGCACATTGGCTCAACATGGGCAAGAAGATCCCCAACGCACCCAAGATCTTCCACGTCAACTGGTTCCGCACCGATGCTGACGGTCACTTCATCTGGCCCGGCTTTGGTGACAACATGAGAGTTCTGATGTGGATCCTTGACAGATGCGACGGCAAGGTCGATGCTGTTGAAACGCCCATCGGCTTCGTTCCGAAGGCTGAGGACATCAACATTGAGGGGCTTGACGGTGTAACCGTTGATACCATCCGCGAGCTGCTCACCATCGACACCGAGAGCTGGCTTGAGGACGTTGAGAACATCAAGGCATTCTACAAGCAGGTTGGCGACCGTGTTCCCGCAGAACTCTACGATGAGCTTGCGGCACTCGAAGCAAATCTGAAGAAGTAATTCACCGATCATAAAAGCGGCATCTCCACGAGCAGATGCCGCTTGTTTTTACATACCCATCAAGAACTCGAACCTATAAGCCCTACGGCAGCAATTTCCGCGTCTTGCGCCGTAGGGCGCTGCGCAGTTTTGGGAGAACAAACGGTTCGGAAAAACAAGGAAAAAAGACGAAGCAATATAAGATATTGCGAGGCTTTTTGACGCAGTTTATGCAAGCGTTTGCCTCCCAAAACCTTATAGGTTTGAGCCCTTGATGGGTACCCCTCCCGTGCTTTCGGCATTGCGTAGGCGGTACTGAAACGTCGGTTTATCACAAAAAACACAAAATATCAATAGGAGGATGAGAACAATGTCATCTTATGTTCGCCGCAAAACACCGGGAGACACCGAATGGCTGGTACACGACCGCTTCGGTATGTTCATTCACTTCGGACTTTACTCAATGCCCGCGCGCCACGAGTGGGTCCGCGAGCGAGAGGATATCACCAATGAAGAATACCAAAAGTATTTTGATCGCTTTAACCCCGATCTGTTCGATGCGCGCGATTGGGCGCGCCGTGCGAAGGAAGCGGGTATGAAATACGCCGTGCTGACCACGCGTCACCACGAGGGATTCTCGCTTTTTGATACGCAGCACAGCGATTACAAGATCACAAACACTCCTTTTGGCCGCGATCTGGTGCGCGAATACGTAGATGCGTTCCGCGCCGAGGGAATCCGCGTGGGCTTCTACTATTCCCTTTTGGATTGGTATCACCCCCACTACACCATTGACCAATGCCATCCCCTGCGCAATCACCCCGACGCGCTTGAAATGAACAAAACGCGAGATATGAGCATTTACCGCGCGTTCATCTACAATCAGGTGCGCGAGCTGATGACCAATTACGGGCGTATTGACGTGCTCTGGTTTGATTTTTCCTTTAAAAACGACTGGTACAACGGAAAATATTCCTTCCTTGACGGTGGCAAAGGAAAAGGCCCCGAGGAATGGGGGGCTGAGGAGATCATCAAAATGGTGCGCTCGCTCCAGCCTCACATTGTGATCAACGACCGCCTTGGGATCGAGCAGGACACCGCAACTCCGGAGCAAAGACAGCTCAACGAGTGGCCGCAGTATGAAAACGGTGAATACAGAACGTGGGAGGCTTGCCAGACCTTTTCGGGCTCGTGGGGCTATTACCGCGATGAAATGACCTGGAAATCCCCCAAAATGCTGATCGAAATGCTGATCAAAACCGTTTCCTGCGGTGGAAATCTCTTGATGAACGTCGGCCCCTGCGCGCGCGGTTACTTTGATGAGCGCGCTTGCAAGGCGCTGGACGTATACGCAAAGTGGATGCGCTACAATTCCCGCTCGATTTATGGTTGTA
Organism: Eubacteriales bacterium; assembly: GCA_045661185.1. GTDB lineage: Bacteria > Bacillota > Clostridia > Oscillospirales > CAG-272 > UMGS1865. The sequence goes on from JAZRFD010000105.1 coordinate 6,522, forward strand.
CGATGGCAGAGCCCGAGTTTGAAGCGCCCGCGGGCACGTATCTGACCCAGAGCGAGGACGGCTCGCGCCTTTACATCCATTTGTTCAGCTACCCCTACGGTGCGCTTGTAATGGATCAGCTTGCCGACAAGATCGCATACGCGCAGTTTTTACACGACGCCAGCGAGATCAAATACCAAATGATGGACGTGCGCCCCGTTGCGGCGGGCAGTTACCCCGGCGGTCAAATGGGCAGAAATGAGGATGCCGAACAGCAGATCAAGTTCGTTCTTCCCCCCGTTCAGCCCGATCAGCTTGTTCCCGTTATTGAGGTGTTCTTGAAACATTAACGTCGCATAAGATCGACAAGAGGAGATATACTATCTTGTATCTCTCCTCTTGTTTTTTAGAAACATGGGCAATTTGCACAATTTTAATATTTTGTTTTTGTACTTCTTTTGCTATTTTTGACTTTCAAAAAACTGTTGACAAAGACACCAAAATATGCTATAATAATACGGTGACAAATGACCCATTAGCTCAGATGGCAGAGCACATGACTTTTAATCATGGTGTCCGGAGTTCGACTCTCCGATGGGTCACCAAAGAAAACGGATATCGCGTTGCGATATCCGTTTTCTTTGTCGGCTTATTTCACGAGTCGGACTCTGCAAATTTTCGCTTGCGAGAATTTGCCATAACCTGCGACCGTAGTGACTGTGCCCTTTCTGCTACATTAAAACGCAGGTTTGAGTTCTGACTCTCCGATGGGTCACCAAAAAGGACGGATATCGCACTGCGATATCCGTCCTTTGCTGTTTTCACACCATCTGTGCGTACTGATTGCGGATCAGGGTTGCCATGCGGTCGACGTTTTCGGGAAGGATTCCCGGGAGTGAGGGGGTGTATTCCCCATCGTCGATCTCG
>JAZRFD010000106.1:0-2478 GCA_045661185.1 Eubacteriales bacterium
GGATTGGATCTCTACCAAGCGGTAGTATTTTCCTTTTTTCTCCATCAGCTCCTGCGGCGTGCCGCATTCAATGATCTCACCGTTATCCACCACCACGATCTTATTTGCTTTGGCAAGGGTCGAGAGGCGGTGCGCGATCATAATGGTGGTGCGCCCGCTGATCAGATTTTCAATGGCGTCTTGTATCAGATGCTCGGTTTCGGAGTCAACCGAGGCGGTTGCCTCGTCAAAAACAAGCATTTTGGGGTTGCGCAGCATGGCGCGCGCGATTGAAATGCGCTGCCGCTCACCGCCCGAAAGACCAACGCCGCGCTCGCCGAGCATCGAATCATAGCCATCGGGCTGGCGGACGATAAACTCATGGGCGTTAGCAATGTCGGCGGCATTGATGACCTCGTCTACCGTAAAGGAGCTGTCGCCGTATGCGATATTGTTATAAATGGTATCGTGGAACATCATCGGCTCCTGCTGCACGTAGCCGATCTTGGAGCGATAATATTGCATATCAATGCTGCGAATATCCACACCGTCAATGGTGATCTCGCCGTTATAATGATCGTAGTAGCGAAGCAGAAGGTTGACGAGCGTGGATTTACCCGAGCCCGTTGTACCCACAATGCCAACAATGTCGCCCGGCTCAATCACAAGGTTCACGTCCTTTAGCACCTTTTTGGTGCGGTCAAAGGAAAAGTTGACATTCTTAAATTCAATTCTGCCGCCCATGTTGGCAGTTGTGTTGCCGCGGCCAAAGTCATGCTCGGGCTCGGCATCGAGAATATCCATAATACGCTCTACCGAGGCGAGCGCGCTTTGCGTGGAATCCGACAGGTTTGCAAAGAAGTTGACAGGCTCGTAGAACATAGAGGCATAGGAGATAAAGGAAACCAAAAGACCCACCGTCAGCGTGCCTGTGTTGCCGTTCAGTATGCCGTCAATAACGAGATTTCCGCCAAAGCTCCAGATGATCACGGTGCCGCAGGCAATGAGGCAATTGACAATGGAAGGGTAGGCGTTGAGGATCTTACCTGCCTTCGAGTCGGTGACACGCCATTCCTCCACGCAATCGGAAAAACGGTCGGTGGCGTTTTTCTCGTTGGTAAAGGATTTTATCACACGTATGCCGGGAATTGTGTCAGTCAGCACCGAGGTGACCGCCGAGGAGCGACGCCAAATGCGGCGATAGAAGGGCGCGATCTTCAGGCGGAAGATACGTGCGCCGATCACCACGATCGGTACGGGGCAAAGTGAAAAGAGGGTTAGCTTCCAGTCCATGACAAGCATCACGATCACGATGCCGATCAGCTTGAAGAACTGTACCACGACCTCTTGCGTGATACGCAGCATAAATGCCTGCAGGGTAGCGGTGTCGCCGCTGATGCGGTTGATCACAGCACCCGTTGAGGTTTTATCGTAAAAGCGCATGGGCAAATGCTGCGCCTTGTCGTAAACATCGCGTCGGATATTTGCCACGATCCTGTTGCCCGAAATGCGCAGCATATAGCCACGTATGCCGGCAAGCGTCCAGCGCACCACGTGCACGCCGAGCAGTACCAGAGAAACGACCAGCAAAAGATCGCGTCGTACGTTTGGTAAAATATTGTCTACCAGCGTTTTTGTCAGCAACGGCGGCAAAAGCGCAATGGCGGTGGTGACAATGGAGATCAGCATCGAGATCAGCAAAATGGGTGCCTCGGGCTTTAAGTACCCACCAAACTTTTTGAAAAGCTTGCCCTTGTTCATGCAGGCAATGCAGGGTGCACCCGGAGAGGATAACGTGCGTGCGCATTTCGGGCAGACCGAAAGGAGCTTATCGTAAGCACCGCGGATCGCTTCCATTTCTTCTGCGGGAGAGGCGCCCTTGCACATCGCGCGTGAAAAGGCAATGGCAGCATCACAAAGTCCTGCTACCGTAAAGGTAAAGCGGAAGATATCGTGTGTTGTTCCGTCCTTTAGCTTTACGCGTAAAAGCCCGTTGCCGTACATTCTTTTCGCGAGAATGTCGGTCATGTCGGAAAAGGCGTACCTTGGGGAGGCGGTGCCGCTGTTAAAATCAAAGGTAAAAAGACCGGTCGCCGTCACCGCCAGTGCGGTGGTTTCATAACGATCGTTTTTTCCTATTTCACCAATGATGGCAAACAGTATGGGGTCATCTTCCCGGCTTTCGGCAAGCAGAGCCGAACCTTGCTTCTCGTCCAAGTGTTGATTGGTCAAAAAAGACAGTTCCATAGCCTATCTGGTGTTGCTCTCATGAAAGGGAAGCAACTCTCCTTTCCGATTGTGCCCCCACTTTAACACAGCCGAAAACAAAAGTCAACTGATTTTGACAAATTTTTTCAAAAATTTTTTGGGAAAAATCGATTGAAAAACTTCTCAAAATTCTTTGTTGCTTTTTTTGAAAAAGGCTTGACAAACGAAAAGGGTTAGGCTATAATAATAAGGCGAGTTTTGCAAACGGCGCTCGCAGGGTACGCAGAAGAG
>JAZRFD010000107.1:0-3471 GCA_045661185.1 Eubacteriales bacterium
AAAGCGCCGAAAAGAAGGTGTTTCGCCGCCTGCGGGCGGCGAGGAGGGCTCCGCGCCCTCCACTGCGCAAACTTTTGAAAAAGTTTGATCAAAACTTTCGGCAAACTGACGAAAGCCGTTTGTTTTGTCTACAGTCTGAAGCAGGCGTAAAGCCTGCTTTTCTTTTATGGTGGAAACAGGGAGACTCAGAACTCAAACGCGCGGAAAATGCGGTGTGTATCTCTTGGTAGTGCTACCGCGCGTTTTGGCGTAATTGCCGCATGCGGCAATTCGCAGAGTACGAGTCGTGCAAGTTTGCAGCAAAAAAGAAAAGCAGGCGTAAAGCCTGCTTTTCTTTTTTGGTGGAAACAGGGAGACTCGAACTCTCGACCTCACGGATGTGAACCGTGCGCTCTAACCAACTGAGCTATGCTTCCTTGTTCGTACGCCTTGTATTATATCACACCTTTTTGAAAAATGCAAGCGTGTTTGAAAACTTTTTCGGGTTATTTCAAAAAATCATCCGTTCCCCTACCCCTCAACCGAATATGCGCTTCCGTGAAGCGCATCGTATTCCCGAATGAGCGTTGTTCAGACGCTCATTCGGGAATACGACGTTTGACAGAAAGGTTTTAGAGGGTGAGGGGTATGGGGTGAGGGGTATGGGGAGAGGGAGACCTTTTCCTTAAAAAGGTCTCCCTCTCCCCATATATTTCTATCTTTATATCATCTCTGAATTCTGCCCGAGCCGTCGCCGCCTGCAAGCTTTTCAACCTCCGCAAGAGTGACCATGTTGTAGTCGCCCTCGATGGAGTGCTTGAGCGCGGATGCAGCAACCGCGAACTCAACGGCAGCCTGCGTGGACTTGCCGTTCATCAGCGAGTAGATCAGACCGCCGCCGAAGCTGTCGCCGCCGCCAACGCGGTCGATGATGTGCAGCTCGTACTTCTTGGAGAAGCAGTACTCGTTGCCCTTTACGTCGTAAAGCATTGCGGACCAGCCGTTATCGAACGCGCTGTGGCTCTCGCGAAGCGTGATTGCAACGTACTCAAAGCCAAACTTATCAGCCAGCTGCTTTGCAACGGACTTGTAGCCCTCGTGATTCAGCTTACCGCCATAAATATCGGTCGCCTCTGCCTCGATACCGAATACGTCCTTTGCGTCCTCCTCGTTGGAGATGCAAACGTCAACGTACCGGCAAAGCTCAGTCATCGCCTCGCGTGCTTCGGCTCTCGTCCAGAGCTTGCCGCGATAGTTCAGGTCGCAGGAGATCTTGATGCCCTTTGCCTTTGCAGCCTTACAAGCCTCCTTGCAGATCTCAACAACGTTCGCACCCAAAGCAGGCGTAATTCCCGTGAAGTGGAACCATTCAACGCCCTCGAAAATGCTATCCCAATCAAAGTCAGCGGTGGTCGCCTTTGCGATTGCGGAGTTTGCGCGGTCGTAGATGCAGACGGAGCCTCTCTGAGACGCACCCTTTTCGTTGAAGTAGATACCGACTCTGTCACCGCCGCGGGTGATCTTAGAGGTATCAACGCCGTATCTGCGCAGGCTGTTGACTGCTGCCTGGCCGATTGCGTGCGTGGGAAGCTTGGTAACGTATGCGACGTCCATGCCGTAGTTGGCAAGAGAAACGGCTACATTTGCCTCACCGCCGCCGAACGTGAACTCAACGTGGTCACACTGAACGAATCTCTCATAGTTATAGGGCTGAAGACGGAGCATCAGCTCACCGAAGGTAACAACTTTTTTCATGTTAATCTCCTATATTTTGTTTTATTATTTTACAAGGTGATATGCAAAGCCGTTGATCTCGTCTGCGAGATATACGAACTTCATGTTGCCTGCCGCGTCATAGGTTGCGGTGGACATATCGAACTTCACGCCGCGACGGGACAGGTGGTAAACGGCGCGATCCACGTTGTTAACGCTGATGCCGATGTGACCGTTCGTGCCGGGGCCCTTCTCGTTCATGAGCTCAAGCGCAGGGCTTGCGAAAATGGATTTGGAGCCTTCGTTTGCGGGGAAGGAGAATGCGTTTGCAAGCGCTGCAGCCGCCTCCTTGGAGGTGGAGTTGCAGGGATTGATGCCAACGTGACGGAACTTCATGCCGAGCATGGTGTCAACCGCCTCGCGAACGAGCTTCTCGATGCCTGCGAAATCGCCTGCCGCAATCATGTCGGGGTTCACCATCCAAGAGCCGCCGCAGCACAGAATCTTCGGGTTTGCAAGATAGTCGCACACGTTTGCGGGGTTAATGCCGCCCGTGGGCATGAATTTTACAGCGCCGTAAGGAGCTGCCATTGCCTTGATCATGTTCAGTCCCCCCGACTGCTCTGCGGGGAAGAATTTGACAACGTCAAGGCCGAGAGAAAGCGCCTGCTCGATGCCCGAGGGGTTGTTGATACCGGGAACGATGGGGCAGCCCTTCTTCTGGCAATATTTGACGATCTCGGGGTTGAAGCCGGGGCTGACGATGAATTTTGCGCCCGCCTCGATCGCGTCGTCTACCTGCGCGGTGGTGAGCACCGTGCCCGCGCCCACGATCATATCGGGGTACTCCTTGGAAATAATCGCGATCGCTTCCTTAGCCGCTGCGGTACGGAACGTAACCTCAGCACAAGGGAGTCCTCCGTCGATCAAAGCCTTTGCAAGGGGTGCTGCATCCTTTGCGTTGTCGATCTTGATAACCGGTACGATACCGATCAGGGAAAGCTGTTTTACTACTTCGTTCACTTTAGTGCCCTCCAAAGCATAAATTTCTACATATACAATTTTACACCAATCCCCTCCGTCTGTCAAGGGCTTTTGAAGATTTTGACGAAAAAGCTTATGGGAGAGGGGGGACCTTTTAAAGAAAGGTCCCCCCTCTCCCACGCCCTTCGAGTACGACATTGAGAAGAACAACCTGCGTGACGGTCACATTCTGCGCGCGTTTGCGCTTCTCGGCTACGGCAAAACCACCGAGGCAGAGGAATCCATCGCAATTGCCCGTTCGCTCGATCCCAATGATTTCCGTATCTTTGCGTTTGATAAGGTGAAATAATTTTTCAGGGGCTGTCTCATTAAGGATAATATGCACAAATGAAGGAATAAAGAAAGGCTCCCTTGTGTAAAGGGAACTGTCGCGAAGCGACTGAGGGATTGTTTTTTGCGTGAGTTTTGCTTTTTTACAACCCCTCCGCCTCGTTCCTCGGCACCTCCCCTTACACAGGGGAGGCTTCTTTTGTGCAGTTTTACTTTAATGAGACAGCCCCTTTTTTTGCGAGTGTTTGTAAACAATTTTCAATTTTTCAAGCAATCCCCTTGCAAAGATTTGCGCTTCATGGTATAATCGTTTTGATAACGATAAAAATAAGTGAGGAACGTATGAATTCCACGAAAAAGAAAGCTGTAGTAAAAGAGGAGCCGATGGGCTTCTTTCAATTGTTGACGCGCTGGTTCCGAAACGGACTTCTCTGGTACGCCGTCATCTCTCTTTTGTGGCTTGTG
>JAZRFD010000108.1:0-17356 GCA_045661185.1 Eubacteriales bacterium
GACCAAAGGTACGTTATTTGTTAGATTGCACAAATATTTTTATTCCGCTTTTTCTTTTGGCGAAAAAGGCGCAAAAGAAAAAGCTTGGCAAAAAGAAAAGCGCCGAAAAGAAGGTGTTTCGCCGCCTGCGGGCGGCGAGGAGGGCCCCGCGCCCTCCACTGCGCAAACTTTTGAAAAAGTTTGACCAAAACTTTCGGCAAACTGACGAAATCCGTTTGTTTTGTCTACAGTCTGACGGGTGAGGGACTTTTTTCAAAAAGTCCCCCACCCGTAACATTCCCCGACGCATCCACCAGCCCAATCATCAAACAACCTCATACCCCGCGGCAACAACGGCAGCGGCAAGAGTCTCGGTGGAAACGCTCTCGGGAGCCGTTACAACGGCCGTTTTGGCGTCGAGGTCTACCTCAACCGTTTTCACGCCCTTCACGCCCTCAAGCGCATTCTTTACGTGCGCCACGCAACGCGGGCACATCATGCCTTCCACGTGCAGCGTGGTGGTCTTTAATTCCTTTTTTCCAAACAGCATGTCTTGATTTTCTCCTTTTTTTCTTAATTTCACAGAACGCAAGCGAAGCGCGTTCGTAACGACAAACACAGAGGAAAAGCTCATAGCGGCCGAGGCAAGCATGGGGCTGAGTTGCCATCCCCAAATGGGGAAGAACACTCCCGCCGCCACAGGAATGCACACGGCATTGTAAAAGAGCGCCCAGAAAAGGTTTTGCTTGATGATGCGAATGGTCGCGCGGCTGAGCATATAGGCATCCGCAACGCCTGAAATAGAGGACTGTGAGAGCACCACGCCCGCGCAATCAATCGCTACCTCGGTGCCAGCACCGACAGCGATTCCCACGTCCGCGCGAACAAGAGCGGGCGCGTCGTTGATGCCGTCTCCCACCATCGCGCAGGAGCCGCTTTGATAGGTCTTGCCCAAATACGCTTCCTTGTCCTCGGGCAAAAGAGACGCGTGGTAGTCGTCAAGACCGACCTCGCGCGCGACCGATGCCGCGGTGCGCTCGTTGTCACCCGTGAGCATCACGCAACGCACACCGTCATCCTGAAGCGTCTTGATGGCCACGTGGGCATCGGCACGGACACGGTCGGAGATTGCGAGAATGGCAACGGGGGACGCGTCAAAGGTGACGAGAACAACCGTTTTTCCCTCTCCCTCAAGCGCTTCAAAATCTTCTTTTATAAAGGAAGGATCGCGGCCTTGCGAGAGTGAAACAGAGCCGTTTTTTGCGACACGTGCTTCGTTTTTTGCACTACGTGTTGCATTTTCGGGGTCTTTTTGATCAAAAACAGAGGCTTCGGGCTTACCGACGCGGCAAAGGATCCCATCCACTCGGCCAACGGCACCCGCACCAACAAGGGCTTTAAAGTCCGTAGCCTCGGGAACAGTATAAACGCCAAGCTCCTCGGCTCCCACGCGAATCGCCAAAGCAAGAGGATGTGCGGACAGTCGTTCCACCGCCGCCGCGCAGCGCATCACGTGCTCGGGGTCGTTATCACCGTAAACCACAACGTCGGTCAAAGACGGCTTTCCTTCTGTCAGGGTTCCCGTTTTATCAAACATGACGGTATCCACGCCGCACAGCTTTTCAAGCGACTCTGCGTCTCTAAACAAAATGCCGTTCCTTGCGCCGCGGCCAACGCCAACGGTGATCGCCGTGGGGGTCGCAAGTCCCAGCGCGCAGGGGCAGGAAATGACCAAAACGGCAATTGCGGAGCGCAGTGCCTGCTCGACGTTTTGGGTCGCTAACAGCCACACGCCAAGAGTAAGCAGGGAAATTGCCATGACCACGGGCACGAACACGGAGCTGACCTTGTCCGCCACACGTGCGATGGGGGCCTTGGATGCGGCGGCATCCTCTAAAAGCTTGATGATACGCGAGAGTGAGGTATTTTCACCGACCTCGCGGGCTTCAACCGTAACAGCACCCGCCGTCAGCACGCACGCTGCGCGCACGGGGGAGCCGATCTCCTTTTCCACGGGCATGCTCTCTCCCGTAAGCGCCGACTCGTCGGTGCTGCCGCTGCCGTCGGTCACAATACCGTCCACGGGGATCCATTCACCCGCGCGAACGAGGATGCGGTCGCCAACCGAAAGCGTCTCGACGGGAACGGAAATTTCCTTGCCGTCCTTGAGGAGCGTTGCGTATTTGGGCGCAAGCGTTGCCAGCGATCGCACGGCATCGGATGCTTTATCCTTGGCGCGCGATTCAAGCAGCTTTCCAAGCGACACCAGCGTCAATATCATTGCCGCGGATTCGAAATAGAGGTCGTGCAGGTAGGTGTGCACGGTGTGCGCGTCGCGTGCGGTTGCGATCATCACGATGGCGACCAGTCCATACACCACCGCAGCACCCGATCCAACCGCGATCAGGGAATCCATATTGGGAGCGAGGTGGAACAGGGCGAGAAAGCCGTTTTTAAAAAATTTGAAGTTTATCACAAGGACGGGAAGCGTGAATGCGAGCTGGGCAAGCGCCATCCAAAGTCCGTTCTCTCTTCCCACTAAAAATGGCGGGATGGGAAGCCCGATCATGCCCCCCATAGAAAGGTACATCACGCAAAGCGTAAAGGCTGCCGAGAGGATCAAATTGCGCAGACGTGCGCGATATTCGCTTGTTTTTGGCTTTTGTTCGCTCTCCTCGGTATTTGTGACCAGCTCATACCCCGCGCCTCTTACAGCGCGCGACAGACGTGTCTCCATTGCCGCGCGGTCGATCTCATCGGGCACCAGAATTGACACCGAGTTTGTAAGGAGAGAGACGTTGACCGTGTCTTCCTTATTCACAACCGATCTGATTGCTTTTTCTACGTGCGCCACGCACGCCGCGCAGCTCATGCCTTTGATTTTATATTGCAACCGCATTGTTTTTTTCCTTTCTTTTTTTCTGAGGAAAACTTTTGAAAAAGTTTTCCCCACACCCCTTTCAAAACTTTCACCAACATGGATTTAATTTTTCCAACCGAGTATGCGCCACATCGTGCGCCCTCTTTTGCAAGTGCGCGGTGAAAGTTCGCTTGTGCAGTACAGACTTCACTGTGTGGGAAATTTTATCGCACAGACGGAAAGGTACTCCCGATAGCACCCAGGTCCCCACATCCCAAGTGCTCCACAGGCGCAAAGCCTGCTTTGCGCAGTGAAATCTGCCCTACGGGCAGGTGAAATCGCTCCGCGCCTTTGCTCAGGATGACACGTTATAGGTTATGCGGTGCATACAAATCAATGGGCGATCATCGTCGCCCGCTTATTTCTCTCGGTTACCGTCTGCTAACTCTATTATACCGCTTTTTTCTCCTTTGTCAATAGCGTTTTCTTTCCTTAAAATATAAACTATTTGTAAATTTTTGTATTTTGCGCGTGCGCGCGTGTTGTAAAATATATAAAATTATGTTATAATATTAATAATTATATATGAAGTTAAAAAAGGAGAGGTTTTATGAACTCCAAAGGCTACATAGAAGAAATCCGCGGTTTGTGGGATATGGTCAAGGCGTCCTTTTCGGATACTCTTGCCGAATCTACGATCAATCTCTGGTTTGGAGAGATCGAGATCCTTTCTTTTGAAGAAACTGACGGCGCGTTTACGCTCACGCTTGGAATTGCGTCCGAGTTTAAATTCAAGATCGTGCAGGACAAATACATTGACCGCATCCGCGAGGAATTTTGCCGTCTGCTTGGCTTTGACGTAACTGTCCGTCTCACCTTTACGGGCTCTGCCGTGTCTGCCGACCAGGTCAAGTCCAACATCATCGGCATGCCCACGTCCCACAAGGATCACGCCGAGGACCGTGACGATTCTTCCTCTCTCCCCAACTACAATTTTGAATACACCTTTGATAACTTCATCGTAGGCAGCACCAACAAGTTTGCGCAAGCGGCCTGCGTGGCGGTTGCCAATCATCCCGCCGCCAATTACAATCCTCTCTTTATTTACGGCAACAGCGGTCTTGGTAAAACGCACCTGATGTACGCAACCATCAACCGCATGAAGCATAATAACCCCAACATCAAAATTATGTACACCAAGGGCGAGGATTTCACCAATCAGATGATCTCCTGTCTTGCCAACAAGACAATGGAGGACTTCCGCAACAAGTACCGCAAATGCGATGTGCTTCTGATTGATGACATTCAGTTCATTTCGGGTAAGATTTCCACGCAGGAGGAATTTTTCCACACCTTCAACGACCTTTACGAGCGCAAAAAGCAGATCATTCTGACCTCCGACCGTCCGCCGCGCGAGATCAAAACGCTTGAGGACCGTCTGGTCTCCCGCTTTGAGTGGGGTCTGATTGCGGATATCACGCCGCCCGATCTTGAATTGCGTATCGCCATTATTAAAAAGAAGGCCGAGCAGGTCAACGTCAAGATTCCCGACGAGGTGCTGACCTTCCTTGGTGAGAATCTGCGCTCCAATATTCGCCAGCTTGAGGGAGCAATCAAAAAGCTGGGCGCGTTGAGCTTCCTGTCCGGCAAGGAGATCACCATGGATCTGGCTCACAACTGCATTTCCGAGCTGCTTGGCGGCGCCGAGCCCGTGAGTGTAACGGTGGAACGTATTTTCAAGGCGGTAGAGGAAAAATACGGCGTTGAAAAGGCGGCAATCACGGGCAACAAGCGAAACAAGGAGATTGCAAACGCGCGCCATATTTCCATTTACCTCATCCGCGAGCTGACCGAAATGTCCTTCCCGAGCATTGCGAAGATCTTTGACCGCGACCACTCCACCATCATTTCCTCTTACAATCTCATTGCGGGAAGGATCCTTTCCGATCCCGTTCTTTCGGTTTCGGTGGGAGAGCTCAAGAAGGAGATCACGCAGTAAAAAAAATTTCCCCACGCAAAAGCGCACTTTTCCACATACTTTTCAACACCTGTGGAAAACCACCCCATAAGTCTCTTTATAAGTGCTTTGATCGGTGTGGATCGAGCTTTGAAAAAGCGGATGCCGCAAAGAAAAATCGGTGTGGAATGTGTGTGCGTGGCAGATAGTGGAAAACTCTTGAAAAAGAGCAAAAAAAGTCGAAAAAACGCAGAAAAAGTGGTTTCCCCTGTGGAAAAGAGCTGTGGAATAAAATGTGGAAAGCCAAAACGCTCCAAAAAGGCCTCAAATAAGGCTTTTGAGAGCGCTTCCAAAATGGGCGGCTGTTGAAATCCACAAAAAACAGCAGATCGGTTTCCACAGCTTTCTAAAAAACGGAGGGGCAAAAAATCCTTGCGTCAAAAGGATGAATTTAAATTTCCACAGTTTCCGCAGCCCCTACTACTATTACTACTATATATAAATAGTCTATTCATTCTATTCGGCTCTGTTGCGCGTGCGCAAAATCGGAACGAGATGGTTGCCAAACGACTATCCCCGGCGTCCCGCAAAATTTGTGCGAACAAGGCGGCTACAAGGTAGGGGCGTGCATTGCACGTCCGCCATAAAAAGATTAGAGCCAAACAAACGGACGACCGATGGTCGCCCCTACAGTAAAAATGCGCACACATCCTATGCCAAACTTACTTTGTGGAGCGCTTGGGGTGGGGGTTCCCAAGTGCTTGCGGGAGCATTCTTTCCGTATACGTACTAATCTTTCCCATACAGTAGAGTCTGTACTGCATTAAGGCTTTCATCAAGTATTTGCGAACGAGGGTACATAATGTTAGCAAGCCCTCGGTAGGAAAGCAAACATCCATGTAGGTGAAAGCTTTTGGAAAGGGTATGGGAAAACCTTTTTCCAAAAAGGTTTTCCCATAAAACACAAACAAAAAATAATTCTGAAAGGAAACAAACATATGAAGATCGTATTCAACAAACAGGTGATCACCGACGCGCTGGCACCTTTGATGTGCGCTGTTTCGGGAAAGGCTACGAAATCCGCGATTGAGGGCGTGTTGATCAACGCGCGCGAGGACGGAACCTGCATTATGACCACGTTTGATCTTGAAAAGGGCATGCGTATTTCAATCAACACGCAGGTTGAGGAGGGCGGAAGCGCGATCATCAACGCGCAAAAGCTGCTCCAGACCGTTCGCGTGATGGACGGTGATTTTGTAACGCTGACGGTGGACGCCAATTTGCAGGCCTGCATTTCCAGCGGTAAGTCCAATCACAAGATGAACGCGCTGGACGCGGCGGACTATCCCGAGATTCCGCGCCTTGTCACCGAGGACGGCTTTGTGATCGGTCAGTCGGTGCTGAAAAGAATGCTTTCCAAGGTGATGTACGCAATGGGTGTCAACGATCAGCGTCCTTTCCTCAACGGATGTTATTTCGTGGTTCGCGGCGACGAGCTTTTGCTGGTCTCCTGCGATAGCTACAAGCTTGCAAAGTGCTCGGTCAAGACCGATATTGAAAACAAGAACGAGGACGGAAGCGACCTGAAATTCAACTTTATCGTTCCCAACAAGACCGTTGTGGAGCTGTTCAAGCTGCTCAAGGACGATGAAAGAGAGACCGCGCGTATTTATATGTCGAGAAAGAACATTGTCATTAACATCGGCAACATGATCTTCTTCTCTCGCCTGATCGAGGGACAGTACATGGAATACGACCGCATCATTCTCAAGGATCACACCATTTTTGCGCGCGTCAACCGCGAAAAAATGATCGCGGCGCTGGAAAGAGCGGCGCTCGTCACCGAGGAAAAGGTCACGGGCAGCGTGCGTGCACAGGTCAAGCTGCTGTTTGAGGACGGCGTGCTCAAGATCTCGGCAACCAGCACCCTTGGAAGCACCTATGACGAGGTGGAAATTGAGCAGGAGGGTGAAAATCTTCTCATCGCGTTCAACAACCGCTTCCTCATCGACAGTCTGCGCGTATCCGACGAGGAGACCATTCGCATCTCCATGAAATCGGCCTTCCACAGCATCAACATCGAGCCGGACGAGGAAAAAGAGGACAGCAGCGAGCTGTTCATGCTCCTGCCCGTCAGAATCCGCGATTGATCTATGGAATGTAATCGGATCAGGATTACCGATTTCCGCAATATTGAAAGCGCGTGCATCGAGTTTGACGCGGGCGTGAATATCCTCTGCGGTGAAAACGCGCAGGGAAAGACCAATATGCTGGAGGCGATCAGCGTAGCGGCGCTCGGAAAGAGCTTCCGCACCTCGCACGACGAGGAAATGATCCGCTTTGGCGCGGAGTGCGCCGAGGTGTCCTTGGATTTTACCGATTCGCAGCGGCGGCAGAATATCACGATCCGTATGATGAGCGGAAAGAGAAAGCACATTGAGCAAAACAAGGTCAAGGTCGGGCGCGTGTCGGATATCGTCGGCGCGTTTCGCACGGTTCTGTTTTGCCCCGAGCATCTCTCATTAATCAAAGAAGGGCCGGGGGAGCGGAGGAATTATCTTGACATTGCCATATCGCAGCTCTACCCCGTGTATCTCAAAAGTCTGCAGCGCTACAATCAAATTTTAAAGCAGAGAAATCAGCTCATCCGCGCGGCACAGGAGGATCGGCACACGTTTGATTCGACCGTGGAATTTTGGTCGGAGCAGCTGGCGCATGAGGCCGCAGTGATCGCACGGTACCGCTATCGGTACCTTCAAAAGGCGGCGGAGGAGATCGAGCGGTGCTTCTTTGAAATGATGGGAGACCGCGAGTGTCCGCGTGCCGTTTACGTGGGTTCAAGCAAGCAGGAGCCTGCCGAATATGAGGATGTGGAGCGCACAGAAGCGGCTTACAAAAGGCTGCTGATGTCGCATCACGACCGCGAGATCGGTGCGGGCAGCACCCTGTGGGGAATCCACAAGGACGATATTGAAATTTTACTCAACGACAAGCCCGCGCGGCAGTTTGCCTCGCAAGGGCAGCAGCGCTCCCTGGCACTTGCCATGAAGCTTGCCGAGGGCGAGGTCTGCGCCAACGTGTGCGGCGAGAAGCCCGTGTTTCTCTTTGACGACGTGTTCTCGGAGCTCGACGCGTCGCGCCGTGCCTACCTCTCCGGAAAGATGGAAAACCGTCAGGTCATTATCACCACCTGCGAGCCCTCCGGCATCGTCGGCGGTAAGATCATTACCGTTGAAAAGGGTGTGTTTCGTGGGGAAGAGCGCGGAGGAGAAGCCTTTTGAAAAAGGCTCCTCCCCCGTACCCCCTCCGCGAAAACTTTCACCAACAAGTGTTTTGCTACCCTCATAGGGAACGCTTTCATAGCACTCCCTACGTGGGTGCGATTTTTGGTGAAAGTCCTTAATGCGGTACAGACTCTGTTTCTGCGTCGCGATCCTGTGGACGCCTGCCGGCGCCTCGCACGAGGGGATGTTGGTGCGCCCATCGGCAGAGGCAGATTGTTTGCAGAAACACTGTAGGGGACGGCGCCCTCGACGTCCCGCAGAATTTGTGCTGTGCAAAACGGCTACAAGGTAGGGGCGTGCATCGCACGTCCGCTATGAAAAAATAAGAACCCAACAAGCGGACGACCAATGGTCGCGCCTACGCCCTCTCAGTCGCCTTGCGGCGCCAGCTCTCCCAGAGTGAGAGCCTAATACCATCACAAAACTACTTTTTTGGAGCGCTTGGGGTGGGGGTTCCCAAGTGCTATCGGGAGTATCTTTCCGTCAGCGTTCTGCGCTTTCCCATACAGTAAAATCTGTATTGTACAAACGACTTTCACCACGCACTTACAAAAGAGGGCGCACGATGTGGTCACTCTCGATTGGGGAAACCTATTCCTTGTTGGTGAAAGTTTTTGAAGAGAGCGCGAGAGAAACTTTTTTCAAAAAGTTTCTCTCGCAAAAAGAAAGGACCTAACATGTACTTACACGTAGGCAACAATCAAAACATACGGACGCGGGAGATCGTGGGGATATTCGACGCTGACACGGCGACGGTTTCCGCGGTGACGAAAAAATACTTATCGGTGGCGGACAGTCGCCGCGCGGTGGAGTTTGCGTCCGAGGAGATCCCGAAATCCTTCGTTTTATACAAGGGACGGGACGGAATATACAGAATATGCTTTTCACAGCTGTCGTCGGCGTCGCTTTGCGGGCGCGTGGGACATTTTGACGGCATGTGAAAAAAGATAGATCGAACAATCAATCATCAGAAAGGATTCACGATTGACATGGAAAATCAGGAACAGCACGTTTATGACGAAAGCCAAATTCAGATTTTGGAGGGGCTTGAGGCCGTCAGAAAGAGACCGGGTATGTATATCGGGTCTACCTCGGCGCGCGGACTTCACCATCTGGTGTATGAGATCGTCGACAACTCGATCGACGAGGCGCTGGCAGGGCGTTGTAAGCGCATTGAGGTGACGTTGCACCCCGATAACAGCGTGTCTGTCAGGGACGACGGACGCGGTATCCCGAGCGGCATCCACCCGAAGATGGGGATCCCGACCCTGGAGGTCGTTTATACGGTCCTGCACGCGGGCGGCAAATTCGGAGGCGACGGATACAAATATTCCGGAGGTCTGCACGGCGTTGGTGCGTCGGTCGTGAATGCGCTTTCCTCGTGGGTAGAGATCGACAACTGCCACGAGGGAAAGAGATACACCGAGCGATTTGAGCGCGGACACGTGGCGCGCCCCTTCAAGGAGGAGGGAGAGACGGACAAGCACGGCCTTTACGTGCGCTTTTTGCCCGATCCCGACATGTTTGAGGAGGTCGTATTCGATTACGAAACGCTGCTCAAGCGTCTGCGCGAGCAGGCATTCTTAAACGCGGGGGTCAACATCTGTCTGCGTGACGAGCGCGCTCCCATGGAGGACGGAACCTATCGCGAGGACGACCTTGAATACGAGGGCGGTATCAAGTCCTTTGTGGAATACATCAACGAGCAGAAGCACTGCGAGGTGGTGCACCCCGAGGTCATTTACATGCGCGCCGAGCAGGAAAACTGGGTTGCCGAGGTTGCAATGCAGTACAACGACAGCTACAACGAGGCGCTCCTGACCTTTGCAAACAACATCAACACCATCGAGGGCGGTACCCATGAGGTGGGCTTTAAAACCGCTTTGACGAAGGTTTTCAACGACTATGGAAGAAAGTACGGCATCATCAAGGAAAGCGAAAAGAATCTGTCTGGTGAGGACGTACGCGAGGGTCTTTCGGCAGTCGTGTCGGTCAAATTGACCGAGGCGCAGTTTGAGGGACAGACCAAGGGCAAGCTCGGTAACAGCGAGATGCGCACGGTTTTGTATTCGCTGGTCACCGAAAAGCTTGAGGAATACCTTGAGGAAAATCCCGTGGTAGGAAAGGCAATTTTGGAAAAGGCGATGGCGGCCTACCGTGCGCGAGAGGCGGCAAGAAAGGCACGCGAGGCGACCCGCCGCAAGGGTATTCTCGAGGGCTCGACGCTGCCGGGTAAATTGCGCGACTGTCAGGAAAAGAACGCGGAATTGACCGAGCTGTACCTTGTAGAGGGAGACTCCGCAGGCGGTTCTGCAACGCAGGGACGCAACTCGCGCTTCCAGGCGATCCTGCCCTTGCGCGGTAAGGTGCTCAACGTTGAAAAAACCAGACTTGACAAGGTGTATTCCAATCTCTCACTCATTCCGATCATTCAGGCGCTGGGCTGCGGCATTGGCGAGGAATTTGACCCCGCAAAGCTGCGCTACGGCAAGATCATCATCATGGCCGATGCGGACGTCGACGGCTCGCACATCCGAATCCTCTTGTTGACCTTCTTTTTCCGCCACATGAAGCAGCTGATCGAGGACGGTCACGTGTATTTCGCACAGCCGCCGCTTTACAAGATTTACAAGAAGGGAAGTAAGGGTGGAAACGAGAGATACGCCTACAGCGAGGAGGAAAAAGAAGCGATCGTGGCGGAAATGGGCGGTGTGAACATCGAAGCTGACCGCTACAAGGGTCTTGGTGAGATGGATGCCGAGCAGCTTTGGGAGACCACGATGGACCCCGCACACCGCACGATCCTTCGCGTGACGATCGAGGACGCGATCGCCTGTGACGAAATGTTCTCGGTGCTCATGGGTGATAAGGTCGAGCCCCGCCGCGTATTCATCGAACAAAACGCCAAATTTGCGGAGAATTTGGATATTTGATGGGGGATGCGGTACGAGAGGGACTTTTGGAAAAGTCCCCCTCGCGCTCCCCTCAAAACTTTCACCAACAAGTGTTTTGCTACCCTCCGAGGGTAGGCAAACATAGCACTCCCTACGTGGGTGAAGCGTCGGTGAAAGTCCGTAATGCGGTACAGACTCTGTTTCTGCGTCGCAATCCTGTGGACGCCTGCCGGCGCCTCGCACGAGAGAACGTTTGTGCGCCCATCGGCAGGGACAGATTGTTTGTATCAACAAGGTAGGGGCGTGCACGTCCGCCATGAAAAAATCAGAGCCCAACAAGCGGACGACCAATGGTAGCCCCTACAGTGAAAAGGTGCACACGTCCTACGCAAAACTAACTTTGTGGAGCGCTTGGGGTGGGGGTTCCCAAGTGCTATCGGGAGCAACTTTCCGTTTGTGTGATAAAATGTCCGATACAGCAAGCGCTGTACTGTACAAACGACTTTCACCACGCACTCTCAAAAAACGGACGCTCTGAATTGCGCGCCCTATGGAGGGTAGACAATACTTATTTGGTGAAAGTTCTTGAAAGGGTGTGGGAAAACTTCTTTCAAGAAGTTTCCCCA
Organism: Eubacteriales bacterium; assembly: GCA_045661185.1. Lineage (GTDB taxonomy): Bacteria > Bacillota > Clostridia > Oscillospirales > CAG-272 > UMGS1865. The sequence goes on from JAZRFD010000108.1 coordinate 11,601, forward strand.
CGAAAAAATAAAACAATGAAACTATTTCAAAACAAATTTTTTGTAATATGCCTGTCTGTGGCGTTGGTGGTGGCGATTGTGCCGTCGACATTTGCTTTGATGGGGTACACGAGCCTTTCAAAAAACATAGTCGGCACGCTGACCGTGCCGTTCCGCTGGGTATTTACCAAGGTGGCGGACGGATTTGAGGGCTGGGCGATGTATTTTCAAAGCATTGACGCGGTTCAGGCGGAGAACGAGCGGCTGCAGAAAGAAAATCAGTCACTCAAGGATCAGCTTGATCGCGCGGAGCTTATCGAGCTTGAAAACGAACGCTTACGCGAATATTTGACAATGAAAAGCAAATATCCCTCAATGTCCTTTGAAAACGGCATGATCATCAGCCACTCGGGCGGAAATTATATGACCACCTTTACCGTCAATCGGGGCACGCTCCACGGTGTCAAAAAGGATATGGCGGTCATCACGTCGCACGGGATCGTGGGCAAGGTCTCCGAGGTTGGTCTGAACTGGTGCATGGTGTCCACCATGATCGAGGACGGTATGTCCGTAGGCGTGGCGGTGCCGCGCTCGGGAGAAACGGGCATCCTCAACGGAGATTACAGCATGCGATACGAGGGTGTGTGCAAGATCGAGTATCTGGACGAGGACGCGGACGTAAAGGTTGGCGACGCGGTGTATTCCAGCGGAGCGAGCAGCATTTATCCGGCCGACCTCAAGATTGGAACTGTCACGGCGGTGAGCCTTGACGAATACAGTCGCACGCTGGTGGCGACCGTGACGCCTGCGGTGGACTTGACCGATCTTCGATGGGTCATGATCGTCACGGGATACGAACAGAATTAAACGCTTATCAAGGAAAGGGGAGAGCGGATTTGCCCAAGCGGATACTTGGATATCAGGCGCAAACGCGCTCACGCATGATCGCGTACACCCTCAGCTTTGGATTGATGCTATTGATCATCGCATCCTTGCAGGTGTCGGTTTTGGGGAGGTTTCGGCCGTTTGGAGCGGTGCCTGACCTGATGATCGTAACCGTTCTTTGCGTCGCCTACTTTTGCGGGCGGTACGCGGGGGCGATCACGGGGATCGCCGCGGGCTTTATCATTGAAGCCATCGGCTCGCAAGGAATTTCGCTGCTTCCCGTGGTTTACATGATCGGCGCATACGTCGCGGGGCATTACGCGCGCACCGTCAAGCCAAAGCGCTACACCGTATATCTGTTTTTCCTTGCTTGCGCGCTGTTTGTGCGCGCGGGCGTGACCGTGATATACGCAAGTCTTACCTATGAAAACGTGCATCTGCTTAAAATTTTGCTCTACTCCGTGCTTCCCGAAATGGGGGGAACGGCGATCGCGGGATTGATCTTGTTCTTCCCCGTAGGGCTTATATGCAGACTGCTTGAACAAAAATAAACGAACAAATGCTCTTGAAATAAATCAGGAAAGGGATCAGAATCGTGGCAAACGAAAAAGAAAAACAGTTGGAAAGAGAACAGGAGATCGCCCTGTTCGAAAATCAGAAGATCGTGGACGTGGGAATGGAGAAGGAGGTCAAAAAGTCCTTTATCGAATATTCCATGTCCGTTATCATGGCACGTGCATTGCCCGACGTGCGTGACGGCATGAAGCCGGGTGCGCGCCGTATTCTCTACGCAATGTACGAGGACGGTCTGGTGCACTCCAAGCCCTTCCGCAAGTCGGCTACCACCGTCGGTAACGTGCTTGGTCGTTATCATCCGCACGGTGACTCTGCCGTTTACGGCACGATGGTGCGTATGGCGCAGGATTTTTCGATGCGCTACACGCTGATAGAGGGTCACGGTAACTTCGGCTCTGTCGACGGTGACGGCGCGGCGGCTTACCGTTACACCGAGGCGCGCCTTGATAGGATCGCGGACGAAATGATGCGCGATCTTGACAAGAACGTCGTTCCCATGATGCCTAACTTTGATAACCGTATGCAGGAGCCTACGGTGCTTCCGTCGCGCTTCCCGAACCTCTTGGTCAACGGCTCGATGGGTATCGCGGTCGGTATGGCGACCAACATCCCGCCCCATAACCTTGGCGAGGTCATTGACGCGACCATTTACCGCATGGATAACCCCGAGTGCACGGTGGATGACCTGATGCAGTACGTCAAGGGCCCCGACTTCCCGACCTATGCGACGATTTACGGCGTCAACGGTATCAAGGAAGCGTACATGACGGGTCGCGGACACATCATGGTGCGCTCGCGCGCAACGATCGAGGAGGATAACAGACGCATTATCTTTACAGAGATTCCCTACGGCGTTAACAAGAGCATACTTTGCGAATCCATCGCAAATTGCGTGAAGGAAAAGAAGATCGACGGCATCACCGACCTGCGCGACGAATCGGGCAGAGAGGGTATGCGTATTGTGGTGGAGTACCGCCGCGATGCCAATCCGCAGGTCGTGCTCAACCAGCTTTACAAGTACACGCAGCTGCAGGATACCTTTGCGATCAACATGCTGGCGCTGGTCAACAACGAGCCCAAGGTGCTCAATCTCCCCGCGATCCTTGACCACTACATCGCGCACCAGGAGCAGGTCATCATTCGCCGCACGCAGTTCGATCTGGAAAAAGCGAAGGCAAGGGCGCACATTTACGAGGGCTACAAGATCGCACTTGAAAATATTGACGAGATCGTGCAGATCATGAAATCCTCGCCCTCGATTCCCGAATCCAAGCTGACCCTGATGGAACGCTTCGGATTTTCCGACGTTCAGGCGCAAGCGATCGTGGAAATGACGCTTGGAAAGCTGACGGGCATGGAGAGAAGCAAGATCGAGGATGAATTGGCGCGCTTGAAGGCCTTAATTGCCGAACTCGAGGCAATTCTTGCCGACATGGGCAAGATCAAGCAGATCATCAAGGACGAGATGAGCGAGATCCGCAGAAAATACGCGGACGAGCGCCGCACCGATATCGTTCCTGCCGAGCAGGAGATCATTCTGGAGGATCTGATCGAGCGTCACAGCTGCGTGATTACAATGACGCACGCGGGCTATATCAAGCGCCAGCCTGCCGACTCCTATTCCGCGCAGAACCGCGGCGGTAAGGGTATTATCGGTATGGCGACCAAGGACGAGGACTACATCGAAAAGGTGATGGCGGTCAACAGCCACTCCTATCTGATGATGTTCACCAACACGGGTAAGGTGCAGATGCGCAAGGCGTATATGATCCCCGAGGCGGGCAGAACCGCAAAGGGACAGAATATTGTCAATATTCTGGAAATGAGCGAGGGCGAGAAGATCACGTCCTGCATCAGCGTGGACGAGTTTACCGATCACGAATACCTGACGATGGTCACGAGAAACGGTGTGATCAAGCGCACGCTCTTGTCCGAGTACGAATATCAGCGCAAGGGGGGTAAGATTGCTCTCACGCTTGACGAGGGTGATGAGCTGTTGTACGTGGTACGCACGGACGGCACCTGCGAGCTTTTGATCGCCACTGAAAAGGGTCAGGCGATCCGCTTCTCCGAGGTGGACGCGAGAACGCTTGGACGCACGGCGCGCGGCGTGCGCGGCATCAGCCTGCGTGAGGGCGACTTTGTTAAGGGCGTTTGCGTGGTTGAGGAGGGCAAGGATCTGCTCTGCATCACGTCCAACGGCTTTGGTAAACGCAGCCCGTTTGACGATTTCCGCACGATGAAGCATCGCGGCGGCTACGGTGTGACCTGCTACAATCTGACCGAAAAGAGCGGTGACCTGACGGGCATCGCGGCGGTGGACGACACGATGGATATCATGATGATCACCGACAGCGGTACGATCATCCGTACGCCCGTTGCGGGCATCCCGAGCCGTTCCAGAAGCGCGGGCGGTGTCATTGTGATGCGTCTTGGCGAGGGTCAGTCGCTTGTCAACTTCACGGTTGTGGAGCACAAGGACGAGGAAGACACTGAGGACGCGGCCGTGGAAGCGGTTGATGTGACCGATGAAGCGGTTACGGAAGCGCCCGAAGCGGCTCCCGAGGTGACTCCCGCGGCTCCCTCTGACGAGGCTTAAAAAGTGTCGAAAACGCATCACGTGTGCGCAAATTCGCGCCTTTTTGGCGCAAAAAACAAAGGATTTTTTATGAAACGAATCATAGCTCTCCTGCTGCTTTTGGTGACGCTGGCACTCTCGTGCGTGACGCTAACGGGCTGTGCCGCGCCAAAGGTAGAGGAAATTTACGACCGCGTCGTTTTTTTGGTGGAAGCGTCGTATGAGGTCAACACCATGCTCTACGGAAACGGGCTCCCCGTTTATCGCACCGACTCCGAGTACGCCGCCGTGAAGCATGTCTATTATGATTTTGACAACCTTGGCACGTATGAGTACGTGACCGAGCAGGCAAAATGCTTTACGTTTGACATGATCAAGGCAAAGGCGCGCAAGATCTATTCCGACGCCTGCCTGGAAGCGCTCTTTGAGTACTGCTTTACGGGATACGCGACAAATAACGGCACGGGGCAAATGGTCATCGACCGCGCGCGCTACCTTGAGGACGGCTCATGGATCTATCAGTCCACCGCAAAGAATAATTTTGCGTGCGAAATGCGCTTTTACGACTATTCAACCATGAAGGTTCATTCGCTCGGCAGACGCGACGCCTGCTCCGTGACAATGGACTCCTGGCTCGTCTCAAAGCCCGATAAAATTGAAAACGTCGAGATCTACCTCGTCCGCGAGGACGGCCAGTGGTTCCTCGACTCCGTTACCGGCTTGGCGTGAATCATTATGGGATTTTCGGGGAGAAAACTTTTTGAAAATAAGTTTAAAGCCGCAAGCGGTTTCTGGAGAATGCCGTACGGCATTCTCCGCCCCCCTACCCCCACACCCCCTTTTTCAAAAAACTTTCATCAACAAGGGTATAAATTTTCCCGATCGAGGGTGCACGACATCGTGCGCCCTCTTTTGTGCGTTTATCGGCAGAGGCAGAATGTAAAATGTCAATGTAGGGGCGACCATTGTGTCGTCCGCTTGTTGGCTTCTAACCTTTTTATGGCGGACGTGCAATGCACGTCCCTACCTTGTAGCCGGTTTGTGTGTTGCACATTCCGCGGGACGTCGAGGGGGCCGTCCCCTACGCCCTCTCAGTCGCCTTACGGCGCCAGCTCTCCCAGAGGGAGAGCCTAACGCCATCGCAAAGCTACTTTTTTGGAGCACTTGGGATGTGGGGCCCAAGTGCTATCGGGAGTACCTTTCCGTCAGCGTAATAAACTTTCCCATACAGTAGAATTTGTACTGCATTACAAACTTTCACCACGTAGGCACGAAAAAAGGAACCGCGTTGTTAGCGGTTCCCGACGAGGGTAGCCAATACCCCTCTGGTGAAAGTTTTTGAAGATGGGGGTGTGGGGGAAGAAACTTTTTGAAAAAAGTTTCTTTCCCCACAAAACCACATCACAAAACCATGTTATTCGTTTTTAAAAATTCCTCAACTTCAGCAGCGACGGGGATAGAGCCACCGGCACCGGGACGGCTGACGGTGATGGATGAGACGGCAGAGGCGTAGAGAACGGCGTCGGTCATGGAGAGACCCTCGCAAAGCGACTTACAGAGTCCACCGATAAAGCTGTCGCCTGCGGCGGTGGTGTCCACGACCTTGACGGGATAGGTGCCCGCGTAGCGGACGGTGCCGTTTTCGGTGTAGGCGCAGCCGCGCTTGCCGAGGGTGATGAGCGCGTCAGTGCAACCGAGGGCGCGCAGAGTCGCAAGAGCTTGCTCGACCGTTGCGTTG
>JAZRFD010000109.1:0-10871 GCA_045661185.1 Eubacteriales bacterium
ATTGCCGACCACAGTGTAAACATTCTGGAATCCGCCGAGGAGCTTCGCGAGAAGAACCTTAAATTCTCCGAGGGCGCGCAGGCCGAGCTTTCCGTTATGGTCTCCGCAGTCAACGAGATCCTTGATCTGACCATGCAGAGCCTTTCCACGGGTGACCTCGCTTTGGCGGCAAAGGTAGAGCCTCTTGAGCAGGTCATTGACGACCTGAAGGAGGAGCTCCGTACCCGTCACATCGTTCGCTTGACGCAGGGCAACTGCTCGATCGAGGTCGGCTTCGTTTGGTCTGACCTGCTCACCAACCTTGAGCGCGTCTCCGACCACTGCTCCAACGTGGCGGCCTGCATCATCGACACCGCTCATCACAACCTGAATCTGCACGAATCCACCCGCGAGGTGCATACAAGCGACAGCTTCTACGCCGAGCAGCTGGCCGAGTACAGAAAGGTTTATCAATTGGCTTAACATGTCGTGTTTTTGGTGGGGGAAAACTTCTTGAAAGAAGTTTTCCCCCACACCCCTTTTCAAGAACTTTCACCTACATGGGTATTTGTTTTCCCTATCAAGGGTGCACGACATTGTGCGCCCTCTTTTGTTTGTGCGTGGTGAAAGTTTGTAATGCAGTACAGATTCTAATTGTATGGGAAAGCGCAAAACGCTGACGGAAAGGTACTCCCGCAAGCACTTGGGCCCCACATCCCAAGTGCTCCACAAAGTTAGTTTTGTGTGGGGCGTGTGCGCGTTTTCACTGTAGGGGACGGCGCCCTCGACGTCCCGCGGAATTTGTGTAAACAAATCGGCTACATGGTAGGGGCGACCAATGGTCGCCTGCTTGCACCGCACATTCTGTCAGCACCTCCCTCCGCGCATAGTGGCTGAAAAATCCGTTTTTTGGAAAAGCCCCCGACAAAAAAGGTCGCTAAATACTTGACAATTTCCCCGCGATGCGTTATAATAAGGTATCATGTAATACTATGCTCTCTTTGAGGGCGAAAGACGAGGTTGTTATGGCAAAAAACAATGAAAAAATGGTAGACCAGATCACATCCATGGACGTGGACTTCGGTCAATGGTACACCGACGTAGTCAAAAAGGCAGAGCTGGCCGACTATTCGGGTGTCAAGGGCTGCATGATCTTCCGTCCCTACGGATACGCGATCTGGGAGAACATCCAAAAGGATCTGGATGCAAGATTTAAGGCGCTGGGACACGAAAACGTATACATGCCCATGTTTATTCCCGAGTCTCTTTTGCAAAAGGAGAAGGATCACGTCGAGGGCTTTGCTCCCGAGTGCGCCGTGGTCACGATGGGCGGCCAGAACCAGCTCCCCGAGCGACTGATCGTGCGTCCCACCTCCGAAACGCTTTTCTGTGAGCATTTCCGCAGCATTATCCAGTCCTACCGCGACCTGCCCAAGCTCTACAACCAGTGGTGCAACGTCGTGCGTGGGGAAAAGACCACCCGCGCGATCCTGCGCACCGCAGAGTTTCTTTGGCAGGAGGGTCACACCATGCACGAAACCGAGGAGGAGGCACGCGAGGAGACCCTGCAGATGCTCAAGGTATACGAGGACTTCTATGCCGAGGCTCTGGCGATCCCCGCTTACACGGGCCGCAAGACCGATAAGGAAAAGTTTGCAGGAGCCGAGGAGACCTACACCATCGAGCCCATGATGCACAACGGTGTGGCACTTCAGGGCGGCACGTCTCACTATTTCGGTGACGGCTTTGCAAAGGCCTTTGACATCAAGTTCACCGCGCGCGATAACACGCTCAAATACCCCCACCAGACCTCTTGGGGTGTTTCCACCCGCTCGATCGGTGCGATCATCATGACGCACGGTGACGACAACGGTCTGATCCTGCCCCCGCGCGTCGCTCCCATTCAGGTGGTGATCGTTCCCGTGGCACAGCACAAGGAGGGCGTTTTGGAAAAGGCAAACGAGATCAAGCAGACGCTTTCCAAGACGCTGCGTGTCAAGCTCGACGACAGCGACAACTCCACGGGCTGGAAGTTTGCGCAGTACGAAATGAAGGGCGTGCCGCTTCGTCTCGAAATCGGCCCTCGCGACATTGAAAACAACTCCTGCGTGCTGGTCAGCCGCGTCACGCGCGAAAAGACCTTCGTATCCCTCGACAATCTTGCCGAGGAGGTCGAAAAGGCTTTGCAGAAGGTGCACGACGAGCTTTACAACCGTGCGCTTGAAAACAGAACCGCGCGCACCTACGAGGCGCGCTCCTATGACGAGTTCCTCGACATTGCACAAAACAAGTCGGGCTACATCAAGGCGATGTGGTGCGGCGACGTTGCCTGCGAGGAGCAGCTTAAGGACGCCACGGGCGGCGTAAAATCCCGTTGCATCCCCTTCAATGAGGATCACCTCTCGGATACCTGCGTTTGCTGCGGCAAGGCGGCAAAGCATATGGTCATCTGGGGCAGACAGTACTGATATGATTTTTGGGGGAAGGAGCAAAAGTGCTCCTTCCCCCGCGTCCATCACAACGGAAAGGAGGTCGCCATGGAATTGATTAAGGAATGGTTCCGCAAAATATTCGGGCATCTGGATCCCGTGCTGTTTGTCTGCGCGACGCTCCTCTCGCTCATCAGCATCGTCACGATCGTCGGCGCGGTAGATAACTTCGGCGTCTCCAAACTCCGCATGCAGATCGCGATGTTTATCCTTGGCATCATCGTCACAGTCGTCATTTCGCACATCGACTTCCGCGTGATCGTGGACAAGCTGTGGTTTTACATGCTGGTGGGCTCGGCCGTCCTGCTTCTGATCACCCTGCTCTTTGGAAGCTCGGGGCAAAACATGCAGACCGCCAACAAAAGCTGGCTTAAGATCCCCTTTACGGGGCTGATGATCCAGCCGTCGGAATTCATCAAATTCACCTTTATCTGCACCTTTGCAAAGCACCTGTTTTCGGTACGTGAGCAAATCAACAAGCCGCTGACGCTTCTCTTTCTCGCGCTTCACGCGGGGCTGATCGTGGGGCTGATCCTGCTCTCGGGCGACCTTGGCGTCGCGCTCGTCTACCTCGTCATCGTTGCCATTATGCTTTTTTGCGCGGGGCTGCACCCCTTGTATTTTGTGGGCGTGATCCTTACCGTGGTTCTCTTGGCACCGTTTTTGTGGGAGCATCTGGAGCCCTATCAGCAAATGCGCATTACGGCGGGCTTTAACCCCGAGGCGTACCTTGAGGTTGACCCCGACCTTGTGCGCCAGCCGCTGCAATCCAAGGCGACCATTGCCGCGGGGGGACTACTCGGACAAGGAATGATGGGCGGTTCTCTTTACGAAACGCTCCCCGCCTCGCACACCGACTTTATTTACGCCACCGTCTGCGAGAAATTCGGCTTCCTCGGTGGCGCGCTCGTCTTAATCATCTTCATTGTCATGGTCGTGCGCGTGTTTATGATCGCACGCACCGCCACGGGCTCGGACTACGGGGGGCTCATTTGCGTGGGCGTGGGCGGCATGCTCATCGTGCAGATCCTTCTCAACGTGGGCATGTGCTTCGCGATCCTGCCCGTCATCGGCATCACGCTTCCCTTCCTTTCCTGCGGAGGCTCCTCCATGCTTGCCACCTTTATGATGTTCGGGCTTTTGCACAGCGTCTATTCGCACTCCGACGCCGTGCGTGACTTTGAACGCGTTGACACCTTTGATATTGATATTTCGCTTCTTGATTCATAAAAAAGCCGCCGTGTTCATATGATTTACCATCACATGAACTTCGGGAGGCTTTTTTATGTTCGTTTATTCCGTACGCGCCAATACCATCAAGCTCGTAGGCGTAATCTGCGTGGCGCTCACCGTACTCATCACGCTCATCGCCTTTGTACCCACCTACACCCTGCGCGCCACCGACGCCGACAAGGAGCTGGAATACAGCTATGACAAGGTCAAAAACGAGGAGGACGTCATCGAATTTCTCGGTCAGTTCGGCTGGACTCTGGAGAAAAAGCCGATCGAGGTCAAGACCGTGACGATCCCGCCCGAATTTGATAAGGTCTACGCTACATACAACGAGCTGCAAAAGGAGCAGGGGCTGGATCTTTCCAAATACAAAAACAAGGATGTCACGCGCTACACCTTCAAGGTTACCAATTACGAGGGCTACGACGGCACGGTCTACGCCAACGTCCTGGTCTACCGCAACCGCGTGATCGGGGGAGATATTTGCTCCGCTGACGTTTCGGGCTTTGTACATGGGTTTGAAAAGAATTGAAAAAAGCGGAGACTTTGATAAGTCTCCGCTTTTTTTTACATACATTCACAGCCCATTTCGGAAATTTTGCAAAGCACGTTGCCAACGCGCCCAAGCACCATGTTAGTGCGCTTGACCGCGCGCATGGCGCGCATTTTTTTGCTGTTCCAGACCGACACCGCGATAGCACCAAGCGCGGCGGCTCCGCCAACGCTCCCCAGCACGATCAGGGCGGTTTTCGTTGTTTTGTTGCTCATCATATTCCCTCCTGTCACGCAAAAGCAGTATGCGCGCAACAAGTCGAAAATATGCATGCTTCGTTTGTTTTTGTGCGTTTCGCACTAAACAAAGAAATTCCAAACCATCAAATCTTTTTTGTCAAAATCAGCGTTTCATAGGGGCAAGGGTTATGTCGCCCGTAACGGCCGTGCCGTCCTCAACGGTCGTCCACGCAAGAGCCGTGGGCAGTTCACATCTCCATCGCTTTTTCTTTCATTATAAAGTGGACAGCGTTCTCTTGTCAATAGAAAAATACTGCAAAATATCAATATTCTACACATCTTTTGTCAAAACGTATTGTAAAAACGCGCGTTTTATGGTAAAATAAATAGAACATCAATCATTAAAACGGAGTATTGCCATGAAACAACGTGAAAAACTCGGCTCGCGCCTCGGCTTTATTTTGCTGTCTGCGGGCTGCGCGATCGGTCTTGGAAACGTCTACCGCTTTCCGATCATTACAGGGAGCTACGGCGGCGCGATTTTCGTCCTGATCTATATTGGATTCCTGCTTCTGTTGGGGCTTCCCATTATGACGGCGGAGCTATCGGTTGGCAGAGCCAGCCAGCGCAGCATTGCTACGTCCTTTAACAAGCTCGAAAGAAAAGGACAAAAATGGCACTGGATGAAGTACCTCGGTATTGGCGGCAACTATCTTCTCATGATGTGCTATACCACCATCACCGCATGGATGGTGATCTATTTTGGAAAATATCTGACGGGCTCCATTATGGAGGCGCAGACAAGCGAGGAGATCGGCGCGGTGTTTGGCGGCATGATCGCCGACCCGTGGCTCTCCCTGGGAGCTACGGTCGGTGTGATCGCAGTCTGCTTCCTCATCTGCTCCCTGGGGCTCCAAAAGGGCGTGGAGCGCATCACGAAGGTGATGATGATCGCTCTGTTTGTCCTGATGCTGGGGCTTGTCGTATACTCCTTGACGCTTTCCAAGGCGGCAGACGGCTTGAAATTCTATCTGATCCCCTCGGTTTCGAGCATTCAAAAGTACGGCATCGGAACGGTGATCTCGGCGGCTATGGGACAAGCGTTCTTCACGCTCAGTCTTGGCATCGGATCCATCGCGATCTTCGGCAGTTATATAGGCAAAGAGCGCCGTCTGCTGGGTGAAGCGGTGACTATCGTCTCACTTGACACCATGGTGGCACTCACGGCGGGTCTGATCGTGTTCCCCGCGTGCTTTACCTACAACGGCGGTGTGACCGCCGACGCAGGAACCGTTGGAGCCAGCTTCCTCTTTACCACCCTCTCCTCCATCTTCAACGCCATGCCGGGTGGGCGCGTCGTGGGCGCATTCTTCTTCCTTTTCATGATCTTTGCCGCGGCATCCACCGTTATTGCCGTGTTTGAAAACATTATTTCCTTCTGGCTGGAGATGACCAATCTCAACCGCCGCACGGTTTCCCTGATCAACATCGGCTTGATCTCGCTTCTTTCGCTCCCCGCGATCTTCAGCTATAGCCTGCTTGGCGACGTGACCGTGTTCGGCATGTCCTTTATGGATCTGGAGGACTGGACGGTTTCCAATCTCCTGCTGCCGCTCGGTAGCCTGATCTACGTTCTGTTCTGTACCTCGCGCTATGGCTGGGGCTGGAAGAAATTTTATGCCGAGGCCAACTGCGGTGATAAGGGACTTAAGCTGCCGCGCTGGATCCGCCCTTATATGACCTTTGTTCTGCCCGTGATCATCATCGTTGTCATGATTATGTCGGTGCTATAACGGAATAAGTCACTCACAAAAAGGGTGCGAAAAACTTGCGTTTTTCGCACCCTTTTTCGATTCGGGCCGCGAGTCAAAATCCAACGACAGAGTCACCTTTCTTCGCCCAAAAGTACGGTTTACCAGCCAAAAATCTTGCGCGGAAAATGCATGGGGTCGCGGTCCTTGACGCATCCGTCGCGACGAAGCGCAGCAATATCCTCATGCAAAACGCGCTCCTGCACGGAAAGCTTCCATTCAATTGCCGCGCGATGACCCATATAGTCCATGCTCGGCTCATACCCCAGCCGCGAGTCAAAGTCCACCAGAGGCAGCGTCGCCTTGGCGTTTTCGATTTCCGCCTGAAAAATCTCCTCCAGCTCGCAAAGCACGCCCTCAAAGTCCACGTTTTCGTCTGCCAGAAGCGCATATTTACGGAAATAGGTCTCCTTGACGTGATGGGTGGTCAGCACGGTGCGCCCCATAAATTCGGCAATGCCCGCTATACGCCGAGCCTCATCCCGCTTCCCTTCGGGAAGGCGCGGAATGAGAGAGAAGAGCATCTTGGCCCCCTTGATCAGCGCATCGGCACTCTTTTTGTAAAGGCGGCTCTCACCCGCGAGCTTATCAACGTACCCCTCGCGGTTGAGTGAATAGGTATAGTTGGGGAAGCAAATGCGGTTTTGTCCGTGCATCGCACCCGCTCCAAACGGGATCACAAGCTCCTTGTCGCTGTAAAGCACGATCGGATACGAGGGGCCGATCCGCATAGGTCCATATTGGTCCTCCTCGGTCGTCACCATGTTTTCGATCGCGTCACCGATCATGCGAAACGCCGTGCGGGCGACATCAAGATTTTCGCGTCCCCAATCGCGCGCGAGAATGCGGTCGACGATCGCCTCACCGTCGGGATGCTCCTCGGTAAAATACGCCTTTGCGATTTCGGAAATAAAGGACGGATACACACCATAGTGATGGCTCTCCATCAATCCCACAAGGCCGTATTTGTCATGCGCCTCGTTGACCGCTTCAAATCTCTTGAGCCACTGATAGGGGGCGGGCTCATAGGGCACGGTGCCCACGTCCCACGTAAGTCCCGCCGTGTTTGTCATGGAATAAAGCGGAATATCGTTTTTCCTTGCCGCCTCGGCCTCGCTCAAAAAATACTTGCCCGCTTGCGTGATAAAGAGCGTGTAGTCGGCCGAGCGCGCGGGAACACCCTCGCGCTCGGTGTCCTCAAACATTTCAAAGGTTGCTTCCAGACTGATGTCTGTCGGCAGGTTGTCGATCAGCGAGAGCCGCAGATCCTTGTCCGCCCAACCCCAGTTGTAGGTCCAGAACACAACGTCAGCCTCAGGACGCACGCGACGGATCACCCCTTTGACCATATTCAGCCATTCGGGATAGTCGCGGCAGGGGAACCAGCCTGGGCGATACCGGTTTTTTAGCAGGTGCTTGTTTTCGGGCGCGGAATTTGCAGGTCCCACAAGCCCCGTCGTCCGCTCGTCGCGGCTCGGAAACTCCACGCTCTCGCCCACCAGAACCACACCCTTAAGGAGCGGGCACTTGCGGAAAAGCTCGCCGTACAAACCGTCGTAGTACTCCTCGGCATCTGTGTCCTCGGGGTGCTTTTCGCTGATCATGTAGCTGTACGCGTAGGTGTCAAGTCCATACTCCGCGGCACGGTCGATGATGTCGTTGAAATCGGTCGGACCGAAGCTTGTCTGATTATAGGCTCGCGTAAAGAGCAGAATAACATTAAAGCCCTGATGCGCAATGGCGTTCAGATGCTCGTTTGGGAAGGTGTCGAGCGAAAAACCCGAGTGCACCATGCGCGCGCGATAGCGCTGAATACGCTTTTCCACGCCGAGCGCAAGGTAAGGCGCTTCCGCAAGGTTCATCAGATCCTCAAGCAGATAGCTTGCCTGCGCAGTCGCGCGGGGATTTTGGCCGACCAAGCGCACAAGATGCTCACTCACCTCCACGCGATATGCGCCCGCCTCCATGGATGGGTCAACCGCATATACAATGGCGTTCTGTTCGGGGGCACGCGTGGTCAGCGTGACCTCGACATTCATGGATGTGAAGAAATAGTCCTCCAGGTCACGGCCGACGCGCACGAGATACGCGTCCTCACGCGGCACAACGATGCGCCAATCCGATGTGATCTCGACCTGTCCGTTTTCAAGGGGCTTGTCTACCCGTCGGTTCTTTTTGTGCACCTCAAGCATCCGCGCGCGGAATGCATACTGCAATTCTGCCATATCCGTTCTCCTTTTTAAGAGTGAATTGTTCCGTTCAGATATTCAAGCGACAACGCCGCCATTTTTTCGCCAAGCTCTGCGTTTGCCTTTGCCGAGCTCTTGGTAAACCAATGCTCGCGGTCACCAAGGCGCGACAGATCCACCGCTTCGGGATAAAGCGCCATGAGCAACGAGCACTCAAACTCGCCTGCATGATCGTAGCCCGTGGCGTTCTGCACCGCGGTGCTCATCGTGGGGATCACCTTGATCCATGAGAAGGGGTTGTTCGCGCCCTCCAGCTCCTCGTAGTAGTTGGCGTAGCTCTCACTTCCCCACCAGCCTTGTCCCATCGTCTCCTCAAGATACTCCATCGTCGCACGCTTTGCCGCCAAACGGTAGCACAGCGTCATGGGCATCTCGGACTCCTGCTCAAACTGGTGATGGATCACCACGTAAATATTGCGGAATCCCGCGCACAAAAGGCTCTTGAATACGTAATACACGTAGTTTTCAAACACGCGCTCGGGCACGTGCACCGTACCGCTCTTGCTGTCACCAACGGCGTAGCTTGAGGGGCTGTAGTGGATCGAGGGGGCGATCATCATTTCCTTGCCACTCTTAGCAAGGCGCTCCAAAAGCCCCTCAACGATCAGCGTATCGCAGCCGTACGCACACTGCGGACCGTGATATTCCACGGTTCCACCCGCGATCACAAGCGGCAGGTTGTTCTTCTGAACGTACTCCACCTCACGCGGAAAACTTCTTTCAAGTCTCATAACCGCTCCTTACTGACCAAACCCAAGCGTTGTGTAATACGCCAGATTGGTCTGTCTGTTGTCAAGTCTGCCGTACTGCAAAACGATGTTGCCGGAAGCCTCCAGCTTCATCGCGTACTGCGTTTCCAACGGCACAACAAAGCCGCACATATCATCCGTATTGTTCATGCGAAAGCAACGCACGCTCTTTGCCTTGACGGTCCAACGAATGCCCTCGTACGCGGGCTCGTCTGTAAAAAACAGCGTTACGCCAACCGTTACATCCTCGGCGTTGTCGTTGACAATGATCACGGATTCATGCCCCTTCAGCTCTCCCTCACCGGCCGGCGGCAGCTCACAGTCGGGAATGATCCATCTCTTTTTTCCGATCGCTTCCATGCCGTCACCTCATCAGAAATCCAACTCGATGATACCCTTTTTGAGGTAATCGGTGTAGGACTCACATCCGTCCTTCTTAACGGCAATGCCCTTCTCCCAACGGCAACCAAAGGTGGGACCTGAGATGAAGGTGTCAACCTGGAAGGTCATGTTTTCCTGCAGAATGTAATCGGTAGAGGTCTCCATCCAGGGCGCCTCAACCTCGATCATGCCCGTGCCGTGGCAGGGGCCGTACACGTAATTGTTCTGATAACCCGCATCGCAGTACTTCTGATAGAAGCCCTTTGCGATGTCGCTTGCCATCACACCCGCCTTGATCTCATTGGTCGTCCATTCGTGCATCTGACGGCAGAACTCAACGAGTTCGCGTCTCTCGCCCTCAAGCTTACCCATGATTACGGGCAGACCGATGCTGGGAGAATAACCGTCGATCTTTGCGGACAGATTGAGCTGAACGATGTCGCCCTTCTTGATCTCGCGGTAGCAGGAGCGGCTGATCGCGTGACGGGTGGATTCCTCGGAGAATACGTACATGGGAAGTCCCTCATACTCCGCGCCGTGCTCGTAGATCACGCGCTGCGCCACACCGACCATCTGCAGCTCGTTCACACCGGGGCGGAGCTGACGGATAACCTCGTCGGTTGCAAGCTCAATGATGCGGAAGCCCTCGCGAATGCAAGCCAGCTCGTTCTCACTCTTGATCTGACGGAGCGCTACCATAATATCGTTACATTTCACGATCTCTGCCTTGGGATAGGAATCCTTAAGTCCCTCGAAGATCGGGAGCGTGCACTCAACATAACTACCAAGACCGATGCGAATGTGCTCGCCGCTGACGCCGATCGCCTTGAATACGTCGTTGAAGGTATCGGCCTTGAGCTCGGGATAAGAGGGATCCGCGGACTCGCGGAACTCACGAAGCACGAACACCTTGTCGATCTTGCTGCGGTCCTTGCCAAACACCGCGGACTCGGGGCCTACGAGCAGTGCCGCGTCGCCATTTGCGCTGATGGCAACGCCTGCTCTTTCAAACAGCGGCCAAAAGCCCGAAAAATAACGCGCGTTTGCGTAGTCGCTCTCGGTGGAGCAGACCAACATAACGTCCAGATTCTTCTCGCGCAGCATAGCAGCCGCCTTTTGGATTCTTTCCTGATATTCATAGTCGGGGATACAAACTCTTTTCATTTTCCCTATCTCCTTTTGTTTTTTCGGGCGACTCTGCGCCCTATTATCTTCATTTTATCAAATACTGTATGTTTTTTCAATGAA
>JAZRFD010000110.1:0-16060 GCA_045661185.1 Eubacteriales bacterium
TCGGCGGACTTTTGACACCTCTGATTTTCTTCCTTGTGTTCCTTGTCGCCAACCTCATTGCGTGGATCGTTTACCTCATTATCGCAATGGTTCGCGGACAAAAGATGAAGAAAAAGAACGCCAAGGTGCGCTATTCCAAAACGAAAGCACTGATTTTTGCGGTTGTGCAAACGCTGATCATTTTGGTCGTTTGGATGATTCCCATTGCCGCTTACACCGAATTGGCGCCTACCGTTATGACCGAGATCTCTGAGTCGGGTATGCTTAATGAATCGGGCGCCGAGATCGTTGATATGGTTCTTGAGGATTATGTTGAGCCCGTTAACGATAACGTTATGCTGGGCGCGTTCCGCGTTTTGGGCGGCGACGCTCTGTGCGACACCATGACCTCCTTCAAGGTCAACGATGAAACGGTACATCTGGAGGACGAGTTGGATTCGATCGCGTCTGTGACGACCAACATCCTCTGCCTTTCCAAGTGTGATATGAAAAAATACGGCCCCAACGAGGAGGCCTCGATCATTGCCATTGCAGACGCAATAGGCGATTCCAAGCTCCTTTCACTGATCGCGGGCGAGGTTGCACACGCGGCGACCGACGCATGGAAGGAAGGCGACGATTTCGTCGGTGTCAGCAAGGATGCCGTATACATCGACAAGAGCGGAATGTTCGACGACTTTACAGATTCCTTGATTATCGTGATCAATAAAGACTCCGCGCCCGGCAACGAGGAGGCACTCTGTAAAGATCTTTCTACTGTTGCTGATATGGTTGCGATCATGATCCGTTCGGATGTGTTTGCGGGACTTGGAGATCAGGAAGCACTGGTTGAGGCGCTTTCCAAGGACGGTGTGATCAGCGCTCTGATTACGGAGCTTGGTGAGAACAATAGCATGAAGGTTCTCATCCCCGAAATGACCAATATCGGCGTGCGTGCGATCGGCCAAACGCTTGAAATGAACGAGAGCAAGAAGGAAACCTACGATCACATGATGTCCTCGATCGCGTCGGGGCTCAATTCCGCCAAGAAGAAGGACGGAGAGGCACAGATCAACGCGGTAACCGAGACCTTGGCGAAGGCGTTCGACGAGGCGGGGCTTGCGATCGATCAGGATATCATTCCTTGCTACTCCGCCGTTATGATCGAAAGCGTCATGCTTCCCAGCGGTGACAATCCTGTTACCGCACAGGATGTTCGCGTGTTCTTTGCCGTTTACTCCTACAGCCTTGAAAACACGCCCGTCGTGCTTGTGGGCGGTAACAGCACGCGTCCGCTGTCCACGCCTGTGGATCTGCGAATTGAGCTTCTCCGTGGCACCCGTTACGAGGGAATGAGCAACGAGGAGCTGGCACAGACAGGTCCCGCAGTGCTGGCGCGCATGACGCAGAAGCTTACAGCACTTTCCGCAACCGAGGATCTGGCAGAGCAGCTGACCCTTCAGGCGCAAGCGCGTCAAATTCTGCAGAGCGACTACTATACCACGCTGAACGCGTCGGCAAAGAAGGCGTTTGATCACGCGTTGGATGAAAACAACATGATCGTGGTCAGCGCAGACACCGACACCGTCAGCGCAAGCCTGTACAGCGTGACCGGAATGGCGGGATATACAAGCGTGATCACGCTCAATGAGCTCCTTGTGGACGTTGAGTCTGCTGCAAAGAAGCTCAACGGTAGCGCGATCGACAGGGAAGCGGCCGCGATCGAGGAGATCTTCCATGCGGCGCAAACGCTTGCCAAGGAGTCCGCGGATTCGGACGGTGCTTTGGAAATGGAGACCATTGCGGATTCCATCGGCGCGATCCTGAACGAGCTCAACGGAACTGTTTCCTTCGGACGTGACAGAACCGACATGCTCTTTATCGCCGTCATGCAGTCCGGAACCGTACGCGAATCGGCTTCGATTGATATGCAAACCGCGACCCAGCTCGGCATCAGCGGCTCCGAGGGCGAAAACCCCGATTATAAGCAGACCTTTAAGGCAATGTTCAAGACGGTTGACGTGATGGCTTCTATGAGCAAGAACAACGGGGAACTCAGCGATGGTGAGATCGAGGAGCTGATCCGCGAGATCAACCCGCAGTCGGCTTCGATGATCGAGACCTTCGTCACTCCCGAGAGAATGGAGAAGGAATACGACGTGCCGAACCGCTATGCGGGTACGGCGGCGCCTCTGCTCTCCAACATGTTCGGCTACATGGGAGACGCGGAGATGAGCGACGAGCAGTATCAGGCAGAGTCCACGGCAATCAACAACGTCATGACCGTAACGATGACCGCGCGTGACAACGTGCGCGATCCCGACCATAACCAGTCCCTCTTTGGTGAGGAAGGCGTGCTTGGCAAGGATGCCAAGAGCACCGTTGACGAGCTGATGGCGTCCGAGTCTCTGGCGCACTCTCTCAACACCACCGAGTTTGAGGCGGATCCGTTTGAGCTGAGCGACGTTATGGCAAACAACCAAGAGACAGACGAGGGCAAGGAGCTGGAGGAAGCGATCCGTCAGCACTACGAGGAGAATCCCACCGAGGAGACCAAGCAAACGCTTGGCAACCTTGCAAAGCTCTTCGGCGTTTCGGATATTGACACGATTCTTGGCACTCAGCCCACCGAATAAGCATTTTTGAACCGTTGCACCTCGGTGCAACGGTTCTTTTTTGTAAAAAAAGCCGTTTTCTATTGCATTTGTATACAAAAAATGATATAATAAAATAAGATGTGGACTTTTTCCACAAAAAAAGGTCACCGACCAAAAGGAGAATAAAGATGGCAACACCTCATATTGCAGCGGAAAAGGGCGATTTCGCCAAGACCGTATTGATGCCGGGCGACCCCTTGCGCGCGGCCTTTATCGCGCAGAATTACCTTGAAAACGCGGTGCTCGTGAATAACGTGCGCGGCATTCAGGGCTACACGGGAGAGTATAAGGGCAAGCGTGTGTCGGTTATGGCATCCGGTATGGGCCAGCCCTCGATCGGGATCTATTCCTACGAGCTGTTCAATTTCTTTGACGTTGAAAACATCATCCGCGTTGGCACCTGTGGCTCTTATAGCCCCGAGCTGCATGCACGCGATATTATCATCGCAATGGGCGCATGCACCAATGGCAATTATGCCGCACAGTACCACCTGCCCGGCACTTTTTCGCCGATCGCTGATTTTAACCTGGTGCGTCGTGCCGCAGAGGAGTGCGAAAAGCTCGGTGTAAACTACCGTGTAGGTAACATTTTCTCGTCCGATACCTTCTACGAGGACGACAATTCGGGCATGACGTGGGCAAAAATGGGCGTTCTTGGCGTCGAAATGGAGTCGGCAGCGCTCTACTGCAATGCAGCACGCGCGGGTAAGAAGGCACTCTGCATTTGCACGGTCAGCGATTCCTTCGTTTATCCTGAGGAGATCACCACGCCCGAGGAACGCCAGAATTCCTTTACCAAAATGATGGAAGTTGCGCTGAATATTGCTTAAAAAAGAGGGGAACGGTATGCCCAAAAGAGTTTTTTTGATCGTTTTGGACAGCTTTGGTGTCGGTGAGCTTCCGGATGCCAAAGCGTTCGGAGATGCCGGGAGCAATACGCTTGGCGCGATCCGTCGCGATCCCGCGTTCGATTGCTCGACGCTTACGTCGCTTGGATTGTTTAATATTGAGGGTGTTGGCGGTGGCGTCAAGGCACCGCGCGCGTCCTTTGCGCGCATGCGTGAGCTGTCGCACGGCAAGGATACGACCGTGGGGCATTGGGAGATTGCGGGCGTTGTGTCGGATCGCCCCCTGCCAACCTATCCCGACGGCTTTCCAATCGACGTGATCGCGCGTTTTGAAGCGCTCACGGGGCGCGGTGTGCTTTGCAATCGCCCGTATTCGGGCACCGAGGTCATCAAGGACTTTGGAGAGGAGCATTTGCGCACGGGCAAGCTGATCGTCTATACGTCTGCGGATAGCGTGTTCCAGATTGCCGCGCACGAGGATATCGTGCCGATCAAGGAGCTGTACCGCTATTGCGAGCTCGCACGTGAGATGCTCACGGGTGAACATGCCGTTGGCCGCGTGATCGCGCGCCCGTTTGGCGGGGAATATCCCTTCAAGCGTCTGCCGTTGAGACATGATTATTCACTTGTGCCGCCAAAACAAACGATGCTGGATCTTTTGCATGAGGCGGGGCTTGACACCGTTTCCGTAGGAAAGATCAACGATATTTTTGCGGGGCGTGGCGTCAGCGAAAGCTATCCAACAAAGAGCAACGCGGACGGAATGGCGCGCACGGCGGAGCTCGCCGAAAAGGATTTCTGCGGGCTTTGCTTTACCAATCTCGTGGATTTTGATATGACCTACGGACACCGAAACGACGTTGGCGGCTACGCGGCAGCGGCAACCGAATTTGACCGTTGGCTTACGACCTTTTTGCCGCAGTTGAAGGTGGATGACGTTTGTATCATCACCGCCGATCACGGCTGTGACCCGTCTACGCCCTCTACCGACCATTCGCGCGAGCATACGCCCATGCTGATCATCGGCGACCGTGTGCGCGCAGGTGTGGATCTTGGCACGCGCGAGAGCTTTGCCGACATTGCGGCCACGGTGCTGGAGTATCTTGGCGTTTGCGCGGACGGTATTGCAGGCAAGAGCTTTTACAGGGAAATTTGTAAGGAGAATTGACATGAAGGACTTGGAGCTGATGAAGATGGCTGAGGCGGCACGCAAATACGCCTACGCGCCCTATTCGCATTTTTGCGTGGGGGCGGCGCTCTTGACGGCGTCGGGGAAGGTCTATACGGGCTGCAATATCGAAAACGCCGCCTTTACGCCTACCAACTGCGCCGAGCGCACCGCGTTTTTTAAGGCGGTGAGTGAGGGCGAGCGCGACTTCGTTGCCATTGCCATCACGGGCGGAAAAGAGGACGAGGATCCCCGATTCTGTTCGCCCTGCGGCGTATGCCGCCAGGTCATGCTGGAGTTTTGCAAGGGCGATTTCCGCGTTTTGCTTGGGAATTCGGAGCAGATGCAGGCTTTTTCGCTTAACGCATTGGTGCCACAGTCCTTTGGAGCGGAGGATATGACATGAGAGCAGTCGATATCATCAGAAAAAAGCGCGATGGCGGAGAGCTGACCGCTGACGAGATCCGCGCGTTTATTGCGGGATACGTATCGGGTGAGATCCCCGATTATCAGGCGGCGGCACTCTGCATGGCGATCTGGTTCCGCGGTATGACTGTACCCGAAACCACGGAATTGACGCTGGCGGTCCGCGATTCGGGGGCTTGCCTTGACACGAGCGGCATTGAAGGCTTGCGCGTGGATAAGCATTCCACGGGCGGCGTGGGCGACAAGACCTCGCTGGTCGTCTCTCCCATCGTGGCTTCCTTGGGACTTACCGTTGCAAAAATGAGCGGTCGGGGACTGGGCCACACGGGTGGCACCATCGACAAGCTCGAATCCATTCCCGGGCTTCGCGCGGATCTGTCTGTTGACGAGTTCAAGGCGGTCGTGCACAAAACAGGCATTGCGATCGTGGGGCAGAGTACAACGCTGGCACCTGCCGACAAGCTCCTTTACGCGCTTCGCGACGTTACCGCAACGGTGGACAGCATGCCGCTGATCGCATCCAGTATCATGGGTAAAAAGCTGGCGGCAAACGACGACTGTATCGTGCTTGACGTCAAAACGGGCAGCGGTGCGTTTATGAAGGACGAAAAGGACAGCCGCACGCTGGCGCGCCTGATGGTGGACATTGGAACGCGCGCGGGCAAGCAGATCTGCGCTCTCATTACCGATATGGATCAGCCGCTTGGCAACGCTATCGGTAATAGCCTGGAGGTCGCGGAGGCGATCGAGGTCTTGCGCGGCGGTGGGCCGGAGGATCTGCGCGAGCTTTGCATTACGCTGGCAGCGCATATTCTGCGTCTTGGCGGTCGCGGCTCATTTGACGCTTGCCGCGAATGGGCGGAGCGCGCTCTTTCAACGGGCGCAGCGCTCGACACCTTTGCGCAGATGGTTGAGGCGCAGGGCGGCGACAAGAGCTGCATTTACGATTCCTCGCGCTTGCCCGAGGCGAAGCACAGCAAGACGGTTTACGCAACGGGGGATGGATACATCAAGTGTGTGGATACAGAGGGCTATGGCACCGCTGCGCTTCTTCTGGGCGCGGGCAGAAGCCGCAAGGAGGATTCCATCGACTACACCGCAGGCATTTACCTGCACGCAAAGGTCGGTGCATTCGTCCGCATGGGCGAAAAAATTGCCACGCTTTACACCACCGAGCACCCCGATGCGTTCGGCGCGGCAGAGGAAAAGCTTTTGTCGTCTACCGTTCTCTCCAGCACGGCTCCCGCAAAGCGCCCCCTGATTTTTGACGTGATCGAAGGGTAAAACACAAAAGAGATCAAGTTGTAAGGCTTGATCTCTTTTACGTTTGCGCAAATCTTCAAATTTTTTCAAGAAACTCTATTGACAAATTGACGTGCGAGGTATATAATAACAATTGAACAACTGTTCAAATGTTTGAATGGAGGACAAAAGAATGAAAAAGACCTATAAGATCGAGGTGGATTGCGCAAACTGTGCCAATAAAATGGAAATTGCCGCGTCCAAAACCGCAGGCGTTCGAGCCGCGTCCGTCAACTTTATGGCATTGAAGATGACTGTGGAGCTTGAGGAGGGAGCCGACGAACAGGCGGTTATGAAGCAGGTGCTCAAGGCTTGCCGTCGCGTTGAGCCCGATTGCGAGATCGAATTCTGATATGACAAGAAAGCAAAAAAAGGTCCTTGTACGGATCTGTCTGTCGGCGGCGTTGCTGGTCGTGCTTCTTCTTTTGCCGATCCAAAACGAGTGGCTGCGCGCAGGTCTTTTCCTCCTGCCGTACGCTTGCATCGGCTACGATATTCTTCTCAAGGCGATCAAGGGGATCATTCATCTACAGCCCTTTGACGAAAATTTTCTGATGGCGGCAGCAACCGTCGGCGCGATCCTGTTGAGAGAATACACCGAGGGCGTGGCGGTCATGCTCTTTTATCAGATCGGTGAGCTGTTTCAAGGCGTCGCGGTGGGAAAGAGCCGCCGCAATATCAGCGCGCTGATGGATATCCGCCCCGATTGTGCCAATCTTGAGGGCGCAGACGGCCAAGTGAGCGAGGTCGATCCCGACGGCGTAACGGTTGGCAGCGTGATCGTGGTGCGCCCCGGCGAGAAGATTCCGATCGACGGTGTGATCCTTTCGGGGGAGAGCGCCTTGAATACAGTCTCGCTTACGGGCGAGAGTGCCCCGCGCGCGGTGTGCGAGGGGGATATGGTCATCAGCGGATGCATCAATCTTTCGGGGCTTTTGCGCGTGCGCACGACCAAGCCCTTCGGGGAATCTACGGCTTCCAAAATTTTGGATCTGGTCGAGAACGCGAGCGCTAAAAAGTCGCGCTCCGAGCAGTTCATTTCAAAATTCGCGCGCGTCTACACCCCCGCCGTCTGTTTGTCGGCGGTTGCCTTGGCGGTCCTGCCGCCCGTGGTGCGCGTCTGCCTTCAGCTGACGCCCATGTGGGGTGAGTGGGTCTATCGCGCGCTGACCTTTTTGGTCATCAGCTGCCCGTGCGCCTTGGTCATCAGCATTCCGCTGACCTTTTTCGGCGGCATTGGCGGAGCGAGCCGCGAGGGGATCCTGATTAAGGGCTCCAACTATATGGAAACGCTTTCGCGCGTCGGTTGTGTGGTGCTGGATAAAACGGGCACTCTGACTCGTGGATCCTTTGAGGTGGTGCGCGTGGAGGCAGACGGTATTTCCGAGGAGACGTTGCTCGAATACGCGGCACTGGCGGAGCAGTATTCCACACACCCGATCGCGTTGGGACTTCGTGAAGCGCTCAAAAAGCCGCTTGAAGGCACTCGCGCGACCGACGTGACCGAGACGAGCGGGCAGGGCATTTGCGCTCTTGTGGACGGTGTACGGGTCTGTGTGGGCAACGAAAAGCTAATGATGCGCCTTGGATTGACCGTTCGCGTGCCGCAGGGCGTGGGAACGGTGGTCTACGTCGCATTGGACGGCAGATACGCAGGCGCGATCCTGCTGGCTGATCGCATCAAGGAGAGCGCCAAGGAGGCGATTGCGGCCCTCTCGCGTGCGGGAGTGCGCCAAACAGTCATGCTGACGGGTGACGCACAGGCGATTGGCGAGGCGGTTGGACGCGAGCTGGCGCTTGACGCGGTCATTTGCGAGCTGTTACCGCAGGATAAGCTTGCGGCTGTGGAGCGGATGCTTGCAAAGCAGAAAAAAGGCGAGCGGTCGGCGTTTGTCGGTGACGGCATCAACGATGCGCCCGTGCTCTCCCGCGCCGACGTTGGAATAGCCATGGGTGCGATGGGGGCTGATGCCGCGATCGAGGCTGCGGACGTGGTTTTGATGGATGACGATCCGCGCAAGATCGCAAGCGCGATCCGCATCAGCCGCAGGTGCATGCGCATCGTACGGCAGAATATCGCGTTTGCGCTTGGCGTCAAGGCGCTTTGTCTGATTTTGGGGGCTCTCGGCATTGCCAATATGTGGCTGGCGATCTTTGCCGACGTTGGCGTGATGGTGCTGGCGGTGCTAAACGCGATCCGCGCCTTGCATAATGGAGGAAATGATGGAACATAATGAATTGACTTGTATGGAACCCGCAGTGCACGAGGAGCTGGTAGCGCTCGTGGCGCGCACGATGCCAAAGGAATCGCGCTTATATGAGCTGGCGGAGCTGTTTAAGGTCTTTGGCGACTCTACGCGCATGCGGATTTTGTTCGTCCTTTTTGAGGCAGAGGTCTGTGTGTGTGACCTGTCTCGCGTATTGAACATGACGGTTTCCGCGATCTCGCATCAGCTCCGCATTCTCAAGCAAAGCAAGCTGGTCAAGAGTCGCCGTGAGGGAAAGTCGGTCTTTTATTCCTTGGCAGACGCTCACGTGCGCACGATGATCGCGCAGGGATTGGAGCACATCGAAGAATAAAAAGCCCCGAGGGCTTGGAAAGGAGGGCGATATGACGAAGCGAACGCGCTTTTTGCGCATGCAAGCGTATATATTTGTCGCGTTGGGGCTACTGGCACTGTGTGCCTTTGTGCTGCCAAAGCCGCTTGCAAGAATTTTTGGCGGTTGCCTGATGCACGATTGGCTATGTCTTTATTGCCCCCTTTGCGGCGGCACGCGCGCGGTGAAGGCCTTGCTTCGTGCCGATCTTTTGGCGGCTCTGCGCTATAACGCGCTGGCCGTTGTGGGGGTCGCGGTCTTTTTGGTGCTGGAGGGAATCGCGTGGGCGTGCTTTTTGATGAAAAAAGAGCCCCACGTGCGCATCGGAAAGCGATTTTGGATCGCGTGCGCTGTTGTGGCGACTCTCTTTTTCGTCAGTCGTAATATTTTGATGATTGCTTTCGGGGTCGATCCGATTGGCGACTTGGGCGGCTTATGGCAAGCCATTCGGGGTTGATTTTCAGATCTCGTCCGCGAGGTTGACAAAATCAACCCCGTTTTTGATGGCGTAGGAGACCGTGTAAGCGGTTCCACCGCGCGAGGAGGTCAGATAAGCGACGCAATGGTCGGCTCCCTCTACAAGAGCGCGATTGCGGGCGTGCATGACACCGCTATGGAAGAATTGGCTGACGTAACGCACCGAATCTGCCATCGAAAGAATCCGTTCATAGACCTCGGCCTCGGAGCGCGTCCAATTTTCGGATTGTGAGGGGCAGGGAAGGATCAGCTCAAGTCGGATCTCGGGATGCCGCAGGCGCGCGGACAGAACAGAGAGCGCGGCAAGCGTGTCAAAGCCACGCGCGCCCCCTGTGCGAAAGCAAACGGCACCGCGCGCGACCGTTTCCTCGATCACGTCGTCGAGCCGCCCCTTCAAGCGCGCGTATTGTGCCTCGGGAATCGTGCGGTGTCCCGTAAAGCATACTGTTTTGCCCATGCCATCACCTCCTTATAGTCTTCGGCTATAGTATAACACATTTTTGAAAAAAAGAAAAGTTTTTTTGACCGAAAATGCGGATCTTTTTTCAAAAAGCTCCTAAAAAATGCAAAAAATCGTATGACAAGTCCCGACGGTGCACGACACCCTCGACGGCTTTTTTTCTTTTTTCTCCCATGGACGCTCCCCGATTCGATGCGAACAGCGTTTTTTTCTCACCGTCCGTGCAAAAATCCCCAAATCCGCGCGGCGGCTTTCGACGTGTTCTGCGCGGATCGGGGAGTAAAATAAAAGCAGAAAAAAGCCTTTGAGGAGGGAAGTAACTCATGCAGGAACAGCAAACACAAAAAACAAACGGAAAAGCCCGTGCAAAAGGCGCGGCAAGGCCAAGCGCGTCGGCGGCGGTCTGGCGCGCACGCACGCGCGCGGTGGGGGTAGAGATCCTATGGGCGTGCATTGCGTGGGTCTTTGGACAAGCCGAAATGCTCTTTGGTACATACCCGTTGGGGCTGGCGCTTTTGTGTGGCTCGGCGCGTCACACCGAGGCGATTCTCGTAGGGCTCCTGATCACGTCCGTTTCCAATATGCGCGACCCCGTGATCTACGTTTGCACCTATCTTGCCGTAGCATTGATCCGTGTGTTTGCGAGCATTTTATTGGATTCTCCCGAGGCGCGCGTGGGCTTGCCCTCGCATCTTGCAAAGCGCTTGGCAGAGGACGAGGACGGGATCCCCATGCGGCAAACGCGGTTCTCACGCCTGCGCCAACGCTATAGTAGCGCAAAGAAGGGAACGCGCGGTCGCATTCTGTGGGAGGAATGGCGCGACGTGTTCAACGAGAGCATCGTTCTGCGCATGGTTGCCGCCGCACTGGGGGCTTTGATCGTGGGACTTTATTACGCGATCGCGGGGGGATTTCAGTATTACGACCTCTTTGCGGCGGTCTTTTCGGTCATCCTTTGTCCCGTTGCCGTTATGGTCTACTCGGTTTCCTTGGGCGCGCATACAAAGCACGCATGGATGACGCGCGTCTCGGAGGCGGCACTCCTGCTCTCTCTCGTGTTTGCGGCCAGAACAGTCATGTTTCTGTCCTTTCCGCTCTCTCCCATGGTGGCGCTGTTCGTGGCCCTCTATATCAGCGACACACGCGGCATCGTGCAGGGAAGCGTGGCGGCACTCTTGGGCGGTCTCGCGCTTGACGTGATCCACGCCCCCGCCTTTCTTTTGGCGGCATTGGTCTATCTCTTTTTCAAAAAGCTGGAGCGAGAGGGAATTGCCGTTTTGCTTGCTTGCGTTGTAGGGTTGTTTTGGTCGGTTTACGTCGCGGGAACGGGCGCGCTCCTGGTGCTTGCGCCGACGTTTTTAATCGCGGGCACCGCCTTTACGGCAACGCAAAGGCTCCTTTTGCGTCCGCGGGGCGAGGAGGAGCGCGTAGACGATGATCGCGGTCGCACAGTCTTTCCTTGGGATCATGCGCGCCATCGCGACGCAAACGACCGTTTTCGTGGAATTTCGGACGCTTTTTCCTCGCTCTCCGAGGTCTTTTACAATCTGAGCGACCGCTTTCGTCGCCCGGGAACGCTTGATCTGCGGCGCATCTGCGACGATTCCTTTGATGCCTTTTGCGCGGACTGCCCGAACAAAACGGTGTGCTGGGGATTGGAATACGCTACAACGCTGGCAACGACCAACGAGCTGATTTCTCACCTGCACACGCGCGGGCGTGTCAGCGAGGAGCAGATCGCGGAGCACCTGCGCCACCGATGCTCGCGTATGGATGGGATCCTTGCGCAGATCAACCGCGAGTGTGCGCGCTTGACGGGTGAAATGCTGCGCAACAACCGCACAGAGATTTTTGCCATGGACTACGAGGCGGCGGCAGCGATCATCAACGACGCGCTAGAGGAGGACGACGGTGAATACCGCTTTGACGCGGCCCTGGAGAGGCGCGTGGCGGAATATCTCAGAGACGCGGGCGTGCGTGCCGACGGGGTTACCGTCTACGGAAAGCGTCGCCGCAGGATCCTGATCCGCGCAGCAGACATCGAGCACGCGCGTGTGACGGCGGAAACGCTGCGCTCTGACCTTGGTGAGATGTGCGCGTCGGAATTGGGCGAGGCGACCTTTGAGGTAGAGGGCGGCGTGAGCACGATGGTTCTGCAAGCCAAGCAAAAGCTATCGGTTACGGGCGCGCAGAAAAACGTGTCTGCCGACGGCGGTGTCAGCGGCGACACCGTCAACCTCTTTTCCAACAAAAAGGAGTATTTTTACGCCCTGATCAGCGACGGCATGGGATCGGGCAAGGAAGCGGCGCTGACCTCGGGGCTGTGCTCGGTCTTTCTTGAAAAAATGCTGCGCGCGGGCAACCGTGCGGGGACGTCGCTCAAAATGCTGAACAATATGATCTCCTCACGCGGCGCCGACAGCACGCGGGAATGCTCGTCTACGGTTGATCTTTTGGAGCTTGACCTGATGACGGGGGAGGGGACGTTTATCAAAAGCGGTGCTGCCCCGAGCTTTGTGGTGCGCGGCAACACCGTGCAGCGTCTGCAGGCGGGCACCGTGCCGATCGGGATCCTTTGCACGCTGGATGCGCAGACTACCGCATTTGAACTGCGCGAGGGCGATACCGTGGTAATGATCAGCGACGGTGTGATGGAAAGCGACCCCGATTGCAAGTGGTTGATGGGGTATCTTGGCTCCATTGCCGAAAAGAGCGAGGAGGAGATCGTTGCCGAGATCTGCGACCACGCCGTCGCGGGTACCAAGCACGACGATTGCTCCGCCATCGCTGTTCGAATTGGAAAGCACGAGGGGTAACAGAATCAAAACAGAAAAAGGGCTGACCAAAACGGTCAGCCCTTCAACAATGCTTTATCCGATTTGTGTGATTACAAGATGCGCGGACACGGGTCGCGTTCCGCCCGCAAGAGGAGTGACGGTGAGTGCCGCAGCGTTGCCGGCAGGATTACGAACCGTCAAAATCGAGTTGACCGCTGTAGTCGTTATCACAGCCATGCCCACGATCTGCGACGTTCCCATGGCACGGCCTGCAACGGTATAGGCTAAATCTTGACCGTTTAAGGTCAGGATCAACTGACCTGCCTCGGTAACGCTGACTTGGAATAGGATCTGATAGGTTCCGATGGGGCCGAGATTGAAGGACGACGGACCGAGACGGCCGATATTCGTGTTGGCGATCGGACCGTTTTGAGGGAAGCTGACGTCGGTTCCGGGAGCAACCGTTGCCGCGTTATCGGGCGGCATCAATGCATAAAAGTCTGCAAAGCTCAATACACCTCCGGGGAGTCCCTGAGGTCCTTGTGCCCCGGTATCACCTTGAGGCCCCTGCGGCCCGACAGGGCCTTGTGCGCCTTGTGGACCAGTTGCGCCCGTCGGACCTTGAGGGCCTACGGGACCCGTATCACCTTGAGGTCCCTGCGGACCTGCGGGGCCTTGCGGACCGATGGGGCCGGTTGCCCCCACAGGGCCTTGAGGACCTGCGGGGCCTATATCACCAGCGGGACCCTGTGGACCGATAGGCCCTTGGGGTCCCGTGGGACCAGTTGCACCTTGTGGGCCTGCGGGCCCCGTCGGACCAGCCTCACCCTGCGGCCCTTGCGGTCCGGGAAGCCCTTGAAGTCCCTGAGGCCCCTGCGGGCCAATGGGACCGACCTCGCCTGTAGGTCCTTGTGGACCGATGGGGCCTGTTTCACCTATAGGCCCCTGAGGCCCTTGCGCGCCCGTATCGCCTGCGGGGCCTTGAGGGCCAACGGGACCTTGCGGACCTGCGGGACCGGGTTCACCTGCGGGACCCTGAGGACCTGCAGGACCTACGTTACCGGTAGGACCTTGTGCACCGGTCGGACCCTGCGGCCCTTGAGCGCCTGTCTCGCCAGCGGGACCCTGAGGACCTACGGGCCCCGCATCACCTTGAGGACCTTGAGCACCGATCGGACCTTGCGGGCCTTGTGCACCGGCCGGGCCCTGAGGACCTGGTGTGCCTGTATCGCCCGTAGGACCCTGTGGACCTATCGGACCTCTGGGTCCGATAGGTCCCTGGGCACCTGTAGCACCTCTTGGCCCCGCGGGTCCCTGCGGACCGATAGGGCCTCTCGGACCCACAGGTCCCTGTGGACCCTCCGGTCCGGGCGGACAGACTACACACGGATTTTTATCTTTATCGTGACAATCGTCACAGTCATCGCAGCAAAACTGCTGATCGTTGCAGCTGTTTTGGCAACCGTTTTGGCAGTTGTTGCAGCAGCGGTCGCCTGTGCTTCGCATAAACGGATTTTGTCTGCTCATAAAAATGACCTCCTTTTTGGATTTTGGTGAAGCACCATTACAGGATATGCTGTTTTTAAACAAGCAGATACTGATCCTTGGGAGCGAACAGAGTGAGCGAATAAAGAGGTCGGTACTCATTTTTGGTATGATACAAGCAAAAGCGGTTGAAAAGTTCACAAAAATATGATACAATGAGTTGTTAAAACAAATAAAAGTGGTTTTTGTGGAGAATTTGCTATGACAGATAAAAAAGAAATGCTTGGAACCGCCCCCATAGGCAAGCTATTGCTTCGGCTTGCGCTGCCTACCGTGGTGGCTCAGCTTATCAATATGTTATATAACATCGTTGACCGCATCTATATAGGACATATGCCCGAGGTTGGTGACCTTGCTTTGACGGGGGTAGGGGTGTGTATGCCCATTATTATGATCGTGTCGGCGTTTGCGGCACTTGTCAGCTCCGGCGGCGCCCCGAGAGCATCTATTTTTATGGGCAAGAAGGATATAGACAGTGCCGAAAAAACGCTCGGTGCCTGCTTCGGCTTACAAGTCATCGTTTCAGCGGTTCTTACTGTCGTATTGCTGATTTGGAACAGAGATTTCCTGTTGGCATTCGGAGCGAGCAATCATACAATAGAGTATGCCGCAGATTATATGAGCTTTTATGCTATAGGCACTGTGTTTGTGCAGCTGACGCTTGGTATGAATGCTTTTATAACAGCGCAGGGCTTCACCAAGATATCTATGGTTTCCGTTATTGTAGGCGCTGTGGCGAACATCATTCTCGATCCCATTTTTATATACGGACTTGGCATGGGTGTCAAGGGTGCGGCTCTTGCAACCATTCTCTCACAGGCGCTTTCATGCGTATGGGTGATCGGATTTCTCAGCAGCAAGAAAAGTATACTCAAGCTCAAACCAAGGTATTTTCTTCCCTCGCCGAGAATTGTTTTGCCTTGTGTCGCACTTGGCACGGCAACGTTTATTATGCAGGCGAGTGAGAGTGTGATCTCGGTATGCTTTAATTTCTCGCTTCTTAAATACGGCGGAGATATTGCCGTCGGTGCTATGACAATTCTGACGAGTGTGATGCAGTTTGCAATGCTGCCGGCTCAGGGGATCGCTCAGGGAGCGCAACCGATTTTGAGCTACAATTACGGTGCAAAAAATGCAGAGCGTGTCAAACAAACGTATAAAATCCTGCTCAAAACCTGCCTTGCTTATTCGGTAACGATCTGGCTTGCGGTTATGCTGTTCCCAAATGCCTTTGTTTCGATCTTTACACCGGACGCATCTCTTGTTGCCTTTGCTTCAAAGGCGCTTCGCATATATTTTGCGGGCATGGTTTTGTTTGGTATTCAGATCGCTTGTCAGATGACCTTTGTTTCTCTTGGCAACGCGCCTTCGTCCGTAATTGTGGCAGTCGTACGTAAGTTCGTGCTTCTTTTGCCCCTTATTTACATCATGCCGAATTTTGTAAGTAACCGTACCTTTGGCGTATATATGGCAGAGCCGATCGCCGATGTTATCGCGGTGACCTTCACAGCAATACTGTTTATATTCCAATTCAAAAAGGCTTTGAGAAAAATTGATTCTCTTGATCATTAAAAAAATAGGGTAGAGGCGCAGATCAGATGCCTCTACCCGTTTTTGGCACTTGTACTTATACTGCGATTTTCGTTTTGCGTCAATTTCCGCATGGATTTTTATTGTCATCAATTATTTTCCTTATCTTTCGGAAATAATAACGGGGAACACACAAAAACGGAGGTCTTTATGTGCACGGCTATTTGTTACAGAAGCAACGATTCCTATTTCGGCAGAAATCTGGATCTTCACTGCGGCTACGGCGAAAGAAT
>JAZRFD010000111.1:0-8645 GCA_045661185.1 Eubacteriales bacterium
TGCATGCCGAGATCGCTTACTGAACGGTTCTGCGATCCTGCTCCGGAACGAGACTTTCTTTTTCTTCTCCCAACGGCTCGCACCATCCGCCGTCTCTCTGTAAGGATGCCCGAAAAGAAATAATTCCTTCAACGCATTTGAGAAATATGCTTTATTATACCACCGCTTTTTCCTTTTGTCAAGAGCTTTTTGAAAGTTTTTTATAACTTTTTTACAGATTCCGTACAACAAATCAAGCGGTTCTTTTCATGCGAAAAGCACCGCTTGATTGTAATTCATTATTCTACGATCTGCGTCCAGCCGAAGCTGTCCTCGAGCTTGCCCCACTGGATACCCGTCAGAGGATCGTAGAGGAACTGCGTGACCTTGCCGATCTCACCGTTGTTGACAGCGTACTTGACGCCCTTGTAGCAAAGCTCGCCGATGGGAGACACAACCGCTGCCGTTCCGCAGCCCCAAGCCTCCTCAAGCTTGCCGCTTTCCATTGCCGCCTCCAGCTCGTCAATGGAGAGCAGGCGCTCGCTGACGCGATAGCCTTCCTTTTTGAGCGCCTCGATGCAGGACTTGCGCGTGATACCGGGCAGGATCGAGCCCGACAGCATCGGGGTGACAATCTCACCGTCGATCTTGAACATAACATTCATAGCCCCGACCTCCTCGATGTACTTGCGCTCAACACCGTCAAGCCAAAGCACCTGAGAATAGCCCTTCTGTGCCGCTCTCTCGCCTGCGCGGTTACTTGCGGCGTAGTTACCGCCGCACTTTGCGTATCCCGTACCACCGCGGACCGCACGAACGTCCTCGTCCTCGATCATGATCTTGACGGGGTTGATGCCCTCCTTGTAGTAGCTTCCGACGGGAGATGCGATGATCACGAAGGTTGCGTTGTGAACGGCATGAACACCGAGCGTTTCATCGTTGCCGTAGAGGAACGGACGCAGATAGAGCGACGTACCGGGGGCGGACGGCGTCCAATCCTGCTCAAGCGACACGAGCGCGATCAGCGCCTGCATCATGTCCTCCTCGGGGATCTGCGGCAGGCACAGACGCTCTGCCGAGTTGTTCATACGGCGGATGTTTTCGATGGGACGGAACAATTGAACCTTACCGTCTGCGCGGCGGTATGCCTTAAGCCCCTCGAAGATCTCCGAGCCGTAGTGAAGAACGGTGGATGCGGGATGAAGCGCGATGGGGCCGAACGGCACGATGCGTGCGTTGTACCAGCCCTTCTCCTGCGACCAATCCATCATAAACATATGATCCGTAAAGAACTTACCGAAGCCAAGGGTATTGCTCTCGGGCTTTACCTTGGGAGCGGTGGTTTTCGTAATTGAAATATTCATGGTTCGCTCCTTTCCGCGCGTCAGCTTTCAGCGCCGATGCACATTGCCTTGAGGTTGACCTCCAGCATATCCGCACGCTTTGCGGAAATGACCTTGGAGAGTGCCGCTCTGATCGCGGCTTCGTCAAACTCGCCCAGCTCCTTAAGGATCTTGCCGACGATGATCATGTTGGCAAGCGTGGGCATTCCGTTCTCGTTTGCAAGGCGCGTTGCGGGAATGCTGAACACCTTGACGTCATCGCGCGCGACCTGTCTCTCAATCAGGGTGGAATCAAAGAAGATCATTCCGCCCGCGGCAACGCTTCCCTCAAACTTATCAAGCGAAGGCAGGTTCATAGCCACCAGAACGTCGGGTGTGGAAACGATGGGAGAGCCTACGGGATCGTCGCTGACGATCACGCTGCAGCTCGCCGTACCGCCACGCATCTCGGGCCCGTAGGACGGGAGCCAGCTGACCTGCTTTTCCTCGATCAGGCCCTTGTATGCGATGAATTTACCTGCAAACAGGATTCCCTGTCCGCCAAATCCCGAAAACAGCATTTGCTTCGTGCTCATTTCTCTGCCGCCTCCTTTGCACTTCTGTCCTTATAAACGCCCAGAGGATAGTACGGGATCATTTTCTCGTCGATCCATTCCAGTGCCTTTGCGGGTGTCATGCCCCAGTTGGTAGGACACGAGGAAAGAACCTCGATGAGCGAAAAGCCCTTACCGTCGATCTGGTTCTGGAACGCCTTCTTGATCGCCTTTTTAGCGTTTTTGACGTTCTTGACGTTGTTGACCGTGACGCGCTCGAGATATTCGGGACCGTCCAATTCGGACAGCATCTCGCAGACGCGGATCGGGAAGCCGCAAGCCTTGGTATCACGTCCGTAGGGCGAGGTCTGTGTGACCTGACCCGGGAGCGAGGTGGGGGCCATCTGACCGCCCGTCATACCGTAGATCGCGTTGTTAATAAAGATAATGGTGATGTTTTCGTTACGAGCCGCAGCGTGAACGGTCTCTGCCATACCGATGGAAGCCAAGTCACCGTCACCCTGATAGGTAAAGACGATGTGCTCGTCGGGATTGGCGCGCTTGACGCCCGTTGCAACAGCGGGAGCACGGCCGTGTGCCGACTCGATCATATCACAGTTGAAGTAGTTGTATGCCATAACCGAGCATCCGACGGGAGCGACACCGATGGTCTTCCCTTCAATGCCCAATTCGTCGATAACCTCGGCAACCAGACGGTGAACGATACCGTGGGTGCAGCCGGGGCAATAATGCATCGGCACGTCTGCCAATGCGTGCGGTTTATCAAATACGACTGCCATTAGTTTGCACCTCCTTGTGCGGCTTTCTTGATCGCCTCAAGCACCTGCTCGGGCGACGGGATCATACCGCCTACGCGATTGCACAGCGTAACGGGTACGCGGCACTCAGACGCAAGACGTACGTCCTCGATCATCTGCCCCATCGAAAGCTCGACGGAAATGATCTCCTTGACCTGTTCTGCCGCCTTCTTGAAGGGCGACTTGGGGAACGGCCAGAGCGTGATGGGACGGATCATACCAACCTTGATACCCATCTTTCTTGCCTCGTTGATCGCATTCTTGGAAACGCGTGCGGCAATACCGAATGCGGCAATACAGATCTCTGCATCCTCCATCATGTATTCCTCGTACATGACCTCGTTTTCCTCGATGGTCTTGTATCTCTCAAAGCGAGCGAAGTTGAGCTGCTCCAATTCGTCGGGGACGAGGGAGAGCGAGTTGACGATGTTGTGCGGGCGCGCCATTTTCGTACCCGTCGTAGCCCAAGGCTTTTCGGGTGCGGGCTTGACGACCAGATCGTCCAGCGCCACGGGCTCCATCATCTGTCCCATGGTACCGTCTGCAAGGATCATTGCGGTCATGCGGTAGGTGTCCGCAAGCTCAAAGCCCTTGACGGTCAATTCTGCCATCTCCTGAACCGACGCGGGAGCGAGAACGATCATGCGGAAGTCGCCGTGTCCGCCGCCCTTGGTGGCCTGGAAATAATCGGACTGGCTGGGCTGAATGCCACCGAGTCCGGGGCCGCCACGCTGTACGTTGACGACCAGCGCGGGCAGATCCGAGCCCGCGAGATAGGACAGTCCCTCACTCTTGAGCGAAATTCCGGGGCTGGAGGAGGAGGTCATAACGCGGTAGCCGGCGCTTGCAACGCCGTATACCATGTTGATCGCCGCGATCTCGCTCTCAGCCTGCAGGAAGCAGGCGCCGATTTTGGGCATTCTCTTTGCCATGTATGCTGCGATCTCGGTCTGAGGAGTGATCGGATAACCGAAATAATGTCTGCAGCCTGCGTGAAGCGCCGCCTCTGCGATCGCCTCGTTACCTTTCATCAATACCTTATCTGCCATTGTTATTCCCTCACTTTTCAACTGTGATGATGCAATCGGGACACATGGTTGCGCAGAACGCACAGCCAATGCACGCTTCGGGCTTTTCGGCCTCTACGGGGTGGTGACCCTTTTTGTTGATCTTATCGGGCGAGAGTCTGAGAACCTTTTTGGGACATGCGTCCACGCAAAGCCCACAGCCCTTGCATTTGTCGGTCTTAAAGGTTAATTTAGCCATTGTATGTACTCCTTTTCAATTCTCTATTACAGTTTCTTCTGCAATTGCAGAGGAAAGAGATTGGCAATTTTTCCGCTTAATTCGTTCGTCAGCCGCTCGTCAACCGCCGTCATCATGATCGGCAGTCCACAGGCCCTTGATACCGACTCGGCATACGCAAGGCTTGCAAGCACGTCGTCGGCAGTGGTCTCGCGGCCGAGATTGGAGTTGTTGACAAGTCCCGTAAAGCGGATGCGGCATGCCGCCTCGATCTCGCGCATAACCTCAATCGTGGAGTCAGCGTCGCGAGTCAAGGGACGGTAGCAGTTGATGACCATCAGCATTTCGTAATCGTTTTCCTCAATGAGAGCCGGGGTGATGCGTCCGAGCGCCAGGGCGCCGCGATCGTCACCGCCCACGTCTACGATCACGCGCATGCCGCGGTCGTCGGTGATTGCGTACAGATCCTGCGGAAGCGCGGGAATGTCCACGTTCGTGTTGGCGTACTCCGAGCAGATCAGTCGAATGCCTGCGTCGTCAAACGCGGCGGCGCTGTCCTTGCTTCGAAAATACGGGTTGACGATATCAAGGTCTGCGATGGTCACGCGCGGATGCTTTTGCGCCAAAAGCATAGCAAGATTGACCGCGATGTTGGTCTTGCCGCTGCCGTAATGTCCGCACAAAAGCAATACGCGCTTGCTCATCATAGCTTGTTCCTCTGGATCTTTCCGCTGGTCGTTTTGGGTAATTCATCGCGGAATACGACCAAACGGGGATATTTGTAAGGTGCGGTATGCTCCTTAACGTAATTCTGAATCTCCTTTTTGAGCTCCTCTGTGGGCTCGGTGCCCTTTGTCAGGACGATCGACGCCTTGACGATCTGACCTCTGACCTCGTCGGGAGCGGCGGAAACGCCACATTCCAGAACGTACGGAAGCTCCATGATAACGCTTTCGATCTCGAAGGGGCCGATACGGTAGCCCGAGGACTTGATAACGTCATCGGCGCGGCCTACGTACCAGTAGAAGCCGTCCTCATCGCACCATGCGACGTCGCCCGTGTGATAGTAGCCGTCATGCCACACCTCGCGCGTCTTTTCCTCGTCGCGATAATAGCCCGTAAAGAGTCCGCAGGGCGCTCCGTCCTTGACGTTGACAACGATCTCACCGCTCTCACCGACCGCAACGGGGTTACCGTCCGCGTCTACAAGAGAAACGTCATAGATCGGCGCGGGCTTACCCATTGAGCCTATCTTGTGGGATGCGCCGATCATATTACCGATGATCATGGTGCTCTCGGTCTGGCCAAAGCCCTCAAGGATCTGAAGTCCCGTCGCCTTTTCAAATTGACGGTAGACCTCGGGGTTGAGTGCCTCGCCTGCGGTGGTCATATGCTTGACCGAGGAGAGGTCGTACTTGGAAATATCCTGCTTGATCATCATGCGCAGCATCGTGGGAGGCGCGCAGAAGGTCGTGATCTGATATTTTGCGAACATGGGCAGAATATCCGCCGCGTCGAAGCGGTCAAAGTCGTAAACGAAGGTTGCCGCCTCGCAGAGCCACTGACCGTAGAGCTTACCCCACATGGCCTTTGCCCAGCCCGTGTCGGAAATGGTGAAATGCAATCCGTCGGGGTCTGCGTTGTGCCAGTATTTTGCGGTGTGGAAATGTCCCAGCGCGTACTTGTAGTTGTGCGCGGCGATCTTGGGATATCCCGTGGTGCCGGACGTAAAGAACATCAGCATCAGATCGTCGCCGCCGGGCGCGTTCTCGGTGCGCTTGTAGTGCGAGCTGTAAAGCGTATATTCCTCATCGAAGCTACGCCATCCCTCACGCTCACCGCCAACCAGGATCATGTGCTTGAGCTCGGGGGCGTTCTTTGCCGCCAGCTCGACCTGATGCGCGACGTCACCGTCTGCGGTACAAACGATTGCGCTGACACCTGCCGCGTTGAAGCGGTAGTCGAGGTCATGCTCCTGAAGCTGATTGGGTGCGGGAATCGCGATCGCACCAAGCTTATTCAGTCCCAGCATTGCAAACCAGAACTGGTAGTGCCGCTTGAGGATCAGCATCACGCGGTCGCCCTTTTTGATGCCGAGCGACTTGAAGTAGTTCGCGCATTGAGCCGACGCGCGCTTCATGTCCTTGAAGGTGAAGCGTCGCTCGGTCTTATCTCCCGAAATATGCAGCATCGCAAGCTTTTCGGGCTCCTTTTCAGCCAATGCGTCAACCAGATCAAATGCGAAGTTAAATTTTTCGGTGTTTTTGAACTTGATGGAAAGCGGTGTTCCGTTCTCGTTTTCCTCAACGTCGATGTATTTCTGATAGATACGCTCCTTGGTATCCTTTACGGGAACGGCGGTTCCCTTTACGAGCTTTGCGGGCATCAATTCGGGGATCGGCTCGCCCGTGGGATTGAGGACGATCGCGTAAAACTCGCAATCCTGTCCGTCCACCGCGATCATTCCGTGCGGTGTGCTACTATCATAGTAAATGCTGTCGCCTGCGTGCAGGACCTCCTTGTGGGAGCCCACCTGCACCATCAAATGACCCGAAATGACGATGTCACATTCCTGACCCGCGTGTGTGGTCAGCTCGATATCGCGGCGCTGTGCCTCCTCGTCGTACTCCGAGCGCACGTAAAGGGGCTCGGCAATACGGTTTTGGAATGCGTGCGCCAGGTTGTAGTAAATCATTCCGTGCGCCTGCTCGATGCGCTGTCCCGCGCCGCTGCGCGTGACGGTGTAGGATTTCAGCGTGGGGCTGACGCCGTCGATAATATCCGTGACGTTGACACCGAACGCCAGCGCACAACGGTAGATAAACGCAAAGTTGAGGTCGCTCTGCCCGTTTTCGCAAGCAAGATACTCCTCTGCTGTAACGTCGGTCTTTGCCGCCATCTCCTCGGGGGTGTAACGCGTGATCTCGCGAAGCTCGCGAATACGCGCCGCCATCTCTCGGATCTTGAAATCCAAGCCACTCATTTGTTTCATTCTGACTCTCCTTTCGGGACGTAAAAGGCACCCGCCCCAAAGCAAAATAACCTTGAGACGAGTGCCTGTAACACCCGCGGTACCACTCAAATTGCGATTTCTCGCCACTCTTGAGGCCAAGCAACCTCTATGCCTTTACGCAGCAATCACGGAAGGGTTCTACTGAGGTGCGCGCACCCGTTCTTCCCTTCGGCTCGGAAACTACCGACGAAAGCATCCGCCCATTGGCTTGCACCGACCGCCAACTCTCTGCAGGGTTTACGACGTTTTCATCCTTTTCGTCAACGCCTTTATAATAATATGTGTTATTTTATCATATCTTTTGGGTTTTGTCAATAGCTTTTTTCGATTTTTTCCGCAAAAATCACGCACCGTAGCGGTCTTTGAGCATCTGCTTCATGACCTTGACGGCAAAGCGTGCCTCCTCAACGGCAAAATTCTCTCCAAAGTGGCTTAAAACCACCTCAAGATTATACACGCCCTCATATCCGATCTCGTCAAGCGCGTCCATCACAGCCGTCCAATCAATGCATCCCGTCATGGGGATCTTGTGCTGATCGGTCAGGGTATCGTTATCGTGCAGATGCAAGACCTCAATACGCGAGCCGAGCATACGGATTGCTTCCTGCGGTGTAGGGTTATTGTTATAGCGCAACGCCTTGTTGGTGTGTCCCGTATCCATGCAAACGCAGAAATGCTCGCGGTACTCCTCATGTGCGGCGATACGGTCAAATGCCGGCAAAAACTCACTCATGTTTCCAAAGAAATCGCAGCAGCCCTTTCCTGTTGCGTCGCCAAAGGTTTCGGTTGCCGCAACGATGCCGTTTTCCTTGGCATACGGCAAAATCCGCAAAAACATATCGTCGTTGTAGCGGTGCATCTCCTCAGCGGGCGTTGTGGGGTCGTGAAAGATCGTCGTGCAGGTATGGAACACGCAATAGCGCGCGCCAAGCGCGGCACTCGCGATGCAATCCAAGCGTGCGTTTTCGATCAAAGCATCGTCCTCAAGGGGATTGCCCTTAAAGCCCGTGCCCCGCCCGTGGGTCTGGAAGATCTCCAGACCCATGGATGCGGCATAAGCACGCAGCTCCTCAAAATATGCGCGAATCTCCTTCTCCTCACGGGCATACAGATTATCCTTTTGGCGATAATCATACGCATCGCACAAGCTAAAATCAACGGCATCGGCACCGATCTCGTGCGCAATTTCAAGCGCGCGACGGTCACCGTACAGCTTTTGCAGCCCAAAGGTTGAAATTCCGACTCGACGTTTCATATCAATTTCCTCTATTACAGTTTATTTCTTTGGATCTTACCGCTGATGGTCTTAGGAAGCTCGTCGCGGAAAACGACCACACGGGGGTACTTGTAAGGCGCGGTGTGCTCCTTAACGTAGGTCTGGATCTCCTTCTTAAGCTCCTCGGTAGGCTCGGTACCCTTCGTCAGAACGATAGACGCCTTAACGATCTGGCCTCTGACCTCATCCGGCATTGCGGAAACGCCGCATTCAAGGACGTAAGGCAGCTCCATGATAACACTTTCGATCTCAAAGGGTCCGATACGGTAGCCCGAGGACTTGATGACGTCATCCACGCGGCCAACATACCAGTAGAAGCCGTCCTCGTCGCGCCATGCGGTGTCACCCGTGTGATACATGCCGTCATGCCATACCTCCGCGGTCTTTGCCTCGTTGCGGTAGTAGCCCGCAAAGAGTCCGCAAGGCACCTTTTTATCG
>JAZRFD010000112.1:0-1500 GCA_045661185.1 Eubacteriales bacterium
TATGTATTGGCGGTCTCCTCAACTAAAAGGACCTTGATCTCAACGTTGCAGGCACGTGGAGAGGCGGGCGTGGTGTAGTACCCCGCGCGATCCAGATAGCGGAACGCATCCCCACTCTTGTGACGCACACCCGAGCCGCCAAAATAGCGGTATACGGTGCTCTCAAAATCCTTTTCGGAGATCAAGGTAGACACCGATAGCGTTGGGTATTCCTTTGCCACCGCCCGTATCGCGCTTCCCCGTCCGGTGTAAGCGGCGTAATCCGAGCGCAGCATGTTGTTCAAGATTTCATCGCGGTATAGCTTGAGCGCCTGTGACGCGCCGCGGAACTCCCGCAGCTGCACGCGGTCATCAAGCACCACGCGAACCGTGTCACAAAGCATCAGCGCGACGTTGCCGTCGTTCGGGAGTGTTTTTTCGGTGGGCTCTGCGGCATAGTCGCCAACGTCCCACCCAAAGAGACCTCGCACCCAGAGCACACCCGAGCCCGCCATGCAGGAAACCAGCAAAAGCGTGGTCAGCACCAGCACAACGGCAAGCGTGCCAAACCGCCAACAGCCGCGTCTGAAGGCGCGCCGTCGGCCAAAATATCGTCTTTTCACCCGTTTCCCCTCCTTTTTTTGCGACACTTCGACATTTACACTTTCCATTCTATCAAAATAGCAATATTTTGTCAATAGTTTTTAGTGAAATTTTTACATGATTTTGTGGTTTTGTCGTATATAAAAGCACAATATCTTCGGTTTTGTCGTTTGTTTTATCCTTTTTTGTCGCATGCGACAGAAACATGCGACATCTTTAAAAAATCTAGCAGGATTTTTCCTGCTCCGCGCGCATCAGCTTTTCCATGATCCGCCGCTCGCTTGAAAGTAGCTTTGCCATCACCGAGCGCACAACGCGGTCGCCCGTTCGGCTCATCAGCGTTTCATAGCGGTCGACGTTCCGCTCACATTCCGCATAGCACGCGCGCAAAAAGCAGGGATCGCTCTGCGCCGCCCACGGGCGCATGCGCCGACTGCGAAGCCCCGCGGCCCCCCCCCCCGAGCGCCATGATCAATTCCCCCAACGTGCGAAAGGTCTCCAGCTCCTCCACGGCGATCCACTCGTAAAGCTCTGAAAGCCCCCCGTCGCAGGCCTCTACCGCAAGGCTTCGGTAAATATTTGCCGCAATCGAGGCAAAGGTATCCGCATAGCTTCCCTCAAGCAGCGATGCAAAATGGCGGTCACGCGCCACGCATCCCTCAAGCCGCGGCCGAAAACGCGGCGCACGCTCCTCTCGTTTTAATTCCATATCTGCCTCCTTTTTGTTTACTCTTTCCAATTCTATGCGCGTTTTTCGGGGGACGTGATTGAAAAAACGCACCGTTTTTGTCAAAAGCCTTGACTTTTTTTCGCAAATATATTACAATAAATCAAGAACGAACACGAAAGGAGCTTGCACATGAAGCTGCCCGCGCGCAACCGCGACCTGCGCCGTTACGTACTGAAAAACGATCTGCG
>JAZRFD010000113.1:0-7489 GCA_045661185.1 Eubacteriales bacterium
GACCTCGTTGAGATGGAGATCCGTGATCTTCTGTCTTCCTACGAGTTCCCCGGCGACGATCTCCCGATCGTTCGCGGCTCCGCTCGTGAGGCTCTCCTGTCCTCCAACACCGACACCAGCGCTCCCGAGTATGCTTGCATCCTCGAGCTGATGGATCAGGTTGACAGCTATATCCCCACTCCTGAGCGTCAGGCAGATCTGCCTTTCCTGATGCCCGTCGAGGACGTATTCTCCATCTCCGGTCGTGGTACTGTTGCAACCGGTCGTGTTGAGCGTGGTACCGTTAAGGTATCCGACGTTGTTGAAATCGTCGGTCTGAAGGACGAGGCTTCCTCCACCACCGTTACCGGTGTCGAGATGTTCCACAAGCTCCTGCCCCAGGCAGAGGCCGGTGACAACATCGGTGCACTGCTCCGTGGTGTTGCTAAGGAAGACATCGAAAGAGGACAGGTTCTGGCTAAGCCCGGCTCCATTAAGCCTCACACGAAGTTCGTAGGTCAGGTTTACGTTCTGACCGAAAAAGAGGGTGGCCGTAAGAAGCCCTTCTTCTCCGGCTACAGACCTCAGTTCTATTTCAGAACCACCGACGTTACCGGTAACATCGAGCTGCCTGAGGGCGTTGAGATGTGCCGCCCCGGTGATAACGTTGATATGACCGTTGAGCTGATTAAGCCCGTCGCTTGCGAAAAGGGTCTGCGTTTCGCTATCCGTGAGGGTGGTAGAACGGTTGGTTCCGGCGTCGTATCCGAGATCATCGCTTAATTAAAAGCACTTTTTTGCGGGTTGCCATACGCTGTATGGCAACCCGCTTATCAAAACAATATCTTTGGGGATTGGTGAGATTCCAATACCGGCAGTGACCCCCCGTGGGAAGTCTGCGAGCTTTTTGAAGCTGATCGGGTGAAATTCCCGAACCGACGGTACAGTCCGGATGGGAAAGGAGACTTTATATGTCACGTCGTACGTTTGACACGAATCAATTGCGCCGCATTGTCATGATTGCACTGTTCGGCGCGATTTCTTATGTCCTGATGCTGGTGATACATATCCCGGTTCAGTTTTTGACAATGGACGTCAAGGATGTCATCATCATTTTGGCAGGGCTTTATTTCGGCCCCTTGGCGTCGATCGTTTTGTCCATCCTCGTGCCGCTTCTTGAAATGGTGACCGTCAGCACAACGGGGCCTTATGGCTTGGTGATGAACATTCTCAGCACCGCATCGCTGTCCGTTACCGCAAGTGTGATTTATAAGTACAAAAAGAACCTGCTGGGCGCAATTGCGGGACTCTTTAGCGGCGGCGTTGTGATGATTGCTGTGATGATGGCGTTTAACCTGCTGGTCACGCCGCATTATCTGCACGCGCCCGTGGCAGAGGTGCAAAAGCTCATTCCCGTTCTGCTTCTGCCGTTCAACGCCTTGAAGGCAACGCTGAATATCGGCTTGGTACTCTTTTTGTATAAGCCGCTTTCTGTAGTTATGCAACGCGCGGGGATACTTCCGCGCTCGGAACGCGCATACCGCATGGATCTGCGCTCGGTTTTGATTTTGATTGCATCACTCATCCTGATTGCAGGCTCGATCGCCCTGATCGTTTTCGTTCTCGGCGGTGGCTTCCAATGGGGATGGAAGTAAAAAGAATAGATATTCAGGGGAGAGGACTTTTAAAAAGTCCTCTCCCCTGAATATCTATTTGCCGCTTCCGTAAAAGCTTTTGGAGGCCGCGATCAGGCTGTGATTTTTGCTGCCGATAAAGATGCGCTCCCATTGATCGGCGCTGCCCATGTAATGGA
The DNA here is from genome assembly GCA_045661185.1 of Eubacteriales bacterium. Classification (GTDB taxonomy): domain Bacteria; phylum Bacillota; class Clostridia; order Oscillospirales; family CAG-272; genus UMGS1865. The sequence goes on from JAZRFD010000113.1 coordinate 1,793, forward strand.
CGTGGGTCAGATACGCGCAGTTGTAAAACGCCATGTCACAAATCTCGGTCGTTACGGCGCTGATGGTCAGGCTTGACCCCGCGCGCTGGGGCGGGTAGAGCAGGAGCGCGCGCCCGTCGGAGGTATAGAGCACACCGTCGATGTCGCAGTAAAACAGATTGCCAACGTCCACCGAAATATAGATCAGCGCGGGACAGCTTGCAAACGCAAGGGCGCCAATGCTTGAGACCGTGGAGGGAATCTGGATCGCGGTCACGAATTCGCAGCCGTAAAAGGCGCGCGCGGCGATCGCGGTCACAACGTCGCCTGCGGGCGAGGTCGTGGGAATGACAATATAAGGGTCGATGCAGCTTCCAAGGCCCGTGAGCGTGCAGGTGCCGTTTCCGTTGGAGGCGTATGCCAAGCCGTTATCGAGTGGCGCGGGCGGCAGAATGTCGGGCGGATCGGTGTTGTCCTCGGGGAGCGTGGGCGTTTCGTCGGGGACGGGGAGTGGGTCGAGTGTGCCCGCGGGCAGAGTTTGTGTGCGTTCTGCGTCAACGTAGGAGAGGCAGATCAGGGAAACCGTTAAAGCAAGCGCCATGGCAAACAGAATGGCGAGCGCGATCATGATCATGTGTGTCATATTGGATCTCATTATAACTTCCTTTCTTTTTTATGTAGGTCTAATTGCATTATGCCACACAAAAAAGGGAAAGTCAAGAAAAAGCGTCCGTCAAAAACGGACAAGACAAGCGTAAAAAAACGGCGAAAACGCACATACGTGTTGCATTTTCAGGCTTTTTCTTTGCTTTTTGCGGCTTTTGACGAACATTTTTTTGCGCGCGGTTGATTTTTGCCGCGTTTTTTGGTATAATCAATACAGAATATCCATTGAGCTCTTGGTGGATCATCGCGGAGGCGCTGAAGCATGAAAATCGGAAGCATTGAGATCAAAAACGGAATAGCATTGGCACCTTTGGCAGGGGTGAGCGACCGTACCTTTCGGCGCGTGTCGCGCAGATACGGTGCGGAGTACACCGTGAGCGAAATGGTGTCGGCAAAGGCACTGTGCTACGAGCAGCTTTGCAAACGCCCCGTGACCGAGGAGCGCACGCGCACCGCGCCCTTGGCGGCAGTTCTGCGGGAGGAGCTCCCCATGGCGGTGCAGCTCTTTGGTGCAGAGCCCGAATTTATGGCGCGCGCGGCACAGCTGCTGGAAAGCAACGACTATCGCGGCGTATGCGGCGAGGTGCCGCCCTCGGTCATTGACGTCAACATGGGTTGTCCCATGGCAAAGATCGTTGGAAACGGTGAGGGGAGTGCCCTGATGAAGGATCCTGTGCGTGCGACCGATATCGTGCGAGCGATGGTGCGGGCAGTAAAGCTCCCCATCACGGTCAAGATCCGCGCGGGCTGGGATAGCGCGCACGTCAACGCGGTCGAGATGGCAAAGCGGCTGGAGGACGCGGGGGCTGCGATGATCTGCGTGCACGGCAGAACGCGCGAGCAGATGTACGCGGGGCATGCGGATTGGAGCGTGATCCGCGCGGTCAAGGAAGCGGTGCGCGTACCTGTGATGGGGAATGGCGATATCTTTTCGGCCGCAGACGCACTTCGTATGCGCGCGGAAACGGGCTGTGACGGCGTGATGATCGCACGGGGCGCAGAAGGCAATCCGTGGATCTTTTCCGAGGTACTGGCGGCGTTTGAGGGGCGGGACTATACACCGCCCACGCTTTCCGAGCGATTGGCGGTGGCGCTTGAGCATGCGCGCGGTCTTGTGGCCGAAAAGGGCGAGCGCACGGGCATTGCGGAATCGCGCAAAAACATGGCGTGGTATCTGCACGGTGTGCGTGGCGCGGCGGCCGCACGCAACGCGATCATGTCGGCCACAAGTCTGGCGGAGATCGAATCTGTCTTTCTCGGGATCGAAAACGATAATTTTTCATGAAATCCCAAATAAGCATTGACTTTTCTGCGGAAATATGATAATATAGTAAATGGATAATCATGCGAATACGGAGATAGGAGGCAATACAATGGCAAAGGAAACAAGAGCGCAGGTAGAGGGCAAATATCTGGAATATTTGGATAAGCCGTTGGTGCGCGAGGGAAATACGATATGCTACGGAGATATGAGCGAGCCCTGCATTTTGGTGCTTGAGATCATGTCGCAAAAGGAAGTCAACGGCAAGAAGGTGCCTAAGGACATTTTCATTCAGGTGATTGATTCCAAGGATCCCACAAAGATCATCAAGCAGGGCAAAAAAGAGGGCCTGCACGATGCGTTCAGCATGGGTCTGGTTTGGCTCGATCTGGCACTTAAGGCAGCGCAGTAATCCCGCAAAGCAAAAGAGGAGAGTCAAATGCATTTCGCATTTGACTCTCCTCTTTTGCTTTATGCGGTTCTTTACGCTTTTTCAAAAAGGAGCTCATCCACACTCTTGTTTAGCACACTTGCAAGTCCGATGATCTCAATATCCGTTACAAACCGTTTTCCGGCTTCGATGCGTTGAATAGCGTTTTTGTCCAGATCCAATCCTACGAGCTGCATACGGTCTGCCAATTCGCGTTGCGAAATACGGAGCTCGCTTCGGAATCGCGCTACGCGAGTGCCGCAAACATTGTTCTTTCCGTCGGTCGTTCTATTGATAAACATAAAAATCTCCTGCTTTTGACATTCAGTGCTTGACATCAATGCTATTATATGCTATAATAATAGCTATAGTGACATTCACTGAGTGTCAAAATGAGAAACTGGAGGGAAAATTATGTATTACTGTGAGTGCGGAAGATTGTTGAATGAGTTTGACGTTCGATTTCATGAAAATTTGTTTGGGGAGAATGAGCAGAACGCAAAAAAATGTTTTTGCTGCAGAGCGGGGAAAGAATTAAAACGGTATGATGATGGCGCGGATAATTTGTTTTTGTGCCGGATCGTACTTGCACTATGCAGCGTATGGATACTCCTCTTAGGAGTGCTTGCATTGGTTGCTTTTTTGGCAGAATGGGGATACGTAGAAGAATCGGTGGCTTATACGGTTAGTAAAATTGCAATGGCTATCGCGTGGGTGAGTATCTTTCCGTTTGAATTTTTGATCATACCCATCGTATTGAATTTCAAACTGATCCATGAATACGACTCGTATTCAGAGGGGTATACGCAAATCACCTTTGTCGGCAAAAACAAGGCAGAGGTAAAAAATGTTGAGGGGGGATATAACGGCAAAGAAACAGCCGGTTGCTTCAGGACTCTTATTTTGATTTTTACAGGTATATTTTGGATATTGCCATATTCGTTATACACGGTGATTATCAAACCGATCCGTTACAGAATAAAGATTCCCGCGGAGGCATTTGCGGCTTATCGCAAAACGAAGGCGGAGGTGCACGAAATTCTTGTTTCCGACGCAGATCTCATGGAGAGAGGCTTGGAAAGCAGAAAAAAAGAGTACGAAAAAAAGGTTCGGAATATTCGGGATAAATATTCTGTGCTGGGTGAAGATGTGGTGCGGGAAAAAATGCAAAGCATAGAGCTGCCGATTGTTACTACCGCGAAATGTAAAATTCTTGAGTGTAAAAAATATGGCTCATCCAAGCTGTTTTTTGTGGCGCTTCAGGATCAATCGGGGAAGATTATCGGCGGTATCGTGAGAGATCAATATTGGGTTTGTTGTGATAGAGATTGGTTGGAGGCTTGGAAGCTGTTGGGCGCAAGTCAGGAGACGTTGGACATGATGCAAAAAATCGCTTTCCCATAAGAGAATAAAGAGTAAAGGTGAAGACGTTGTGTTCTCCTTTACTCTTTACTTTTGTTTGATTCGCTGAAAAAGATAAAAAATTAACAAATTTTGCCTAAAAATTTCGCATAACATCTTGATTTTTAGCGGAAAATATATTATAATGTAATTTGATTGTGAGTTGGGATATATCATTCCTTTTTTCGGTATAAAAGGGAGAGGGGAGCTTATTATGGCAACATTCAGAAAAATCGGCGTTTTGACCTCGGGCGGCGACGCACCGGGCATGAACGCGTGCATCAAGGCGGTCGTGAACCGTGCCTTGGATATGGGAATTGAGGTCGTAGGTGTCAAGGGCGGCTACGCGGGACTGATTAACGGCGACCTTGTAAATCTGTCGCATCAGGACGTGGCGAACATCGTCGGTCTTGGCGGCACGTGGCTGCACTCCAGCCGTTGCCCCGAGTTTATGACCGAGGCCGGCATGCAAACGGCTGTTGACACCTGCAAGAAGAATGGCATCGAGGCGCTGGTTTGCATCGGCGGTGACGGAACCTTCCGCGGTGCTACCGACATGACCCGCTTGGGCTTTCCGTCCATCGGGCTCCCCGGTACGATTGATAACGATATCACCGCAACCGACTACACCATCGGTCTTGATACCTCGATCAATACCACCGTGCAGATGATCGACTGCCTGCGCGACACCTGCGAATCTCACGCACGTCTGAACGTCGTTGAGGTCATGGGCCGCCATTGCGGTCAGATCGCCCTCTACGCGGCAATCGCATCGGGTGCTGTTGGCTTGGCGATCCCCGAGGTGCCGTTCGATGAGGCGGCAACGCTTGAAAAGGTCAAGGCTCTGCGCGATGCGGGCAAAAGAAGCATGATCGTTGTGGTTTCCGAGGGCATGACCAATCCCGACGGCACGCCGTATTCCGAGACGCTGGCAAAGAAGATCAAGGCGGAAACGGGTGTGGACACCAAGTTTGCACGCTTTGCGCACATCGTGCGCGGTGGCAGACCTACTATGCGCGACCGTGCCACGGCTACCGAAATGGCAGTCAAGGCGGTTGAGATGCTGGTGGATGGCAAGAGCAACGTGGTGATGTGCGAGCTGGACGGTGACGTGATCCCCGTAGACATCAACTGGGCGCTGATTGCCGACCGTATGTACAAAAATAAGCTCAAGCCGGGCGACCTTGACGCGTTTACCCCCGAGCAGATCGAGGACATGAAGGCTTTGTGCGACAAGCGCACCAAGGAAATTCAGAGACTTTACAGCATGGCGGTTGACGTCGCATTCTAATCATACAAAAAGAACCGCAGAGTTAGGAGCGTACCCTAAAGGACAGTTTTCAAAAATGCGGTATATCTCGAAAGAGGTATGCCGTATTTTTGCGTTTGTGGACACGAATGCAGTGCTTGTTAGGAAAATTGACAAGTCATAGATGAACACAAAGAAAGGCTCCCTTGTGTAAAGGGAGCTGTCGCCATAGGCGACTGAGGGATTGTTTTGACGTGAATCTTACATTTTACAATCCCTCCGTCACGCTAACGCGTGCCACCTCCCTTTACACAAGGGAGGCTTTTTCTACCTCCCGGAAGGTAAGCAAAGAACTTTTGAAATGTCAATGTCAAAAGTGCCTTTGCGTTGCTTTTGGCAAAATATTAGCGTCTTTAATTTAGACAGTGCTTGTTAGGAAAATTGACAAGTCATAGATGAACACAAAGAAAGGCTCCCTTGTGTAAAGGGAGCTGTCGCCATAGGCGACTGAGGGATTGTTTTGACGTAAATCTTACATTTTACAATCCCTCCGTCACGGCAAGCCGTGCCACCTCCCGCGACACTTGGGAGGCTCTCTCTACCGTTCGATCGTTGACGAAGAGGACAGAGAATGTAAAACATCCTCTGTCCTCCTGTCGGTAGGTAACATATTCTATCAGATTTCAAAAACTGTCCTTAAGAGTACAGCCC
>JAZRFD010000114.1:0-11797 GCA_045661185.1 Eubacteriales bacterium
CGTATGTTCGTACCGCATAACCTTATAACGTGTCATCACTGAGCAGGCTTGCAAGCAAGCCCAAAGTTTTGCGAAATGAGGAACGAAAGGAGCAAAACCGAGGTGCGGAGCACCGATGGGATCCAGTAGGGAACTACAATAGCTTTTCATAGCGAAAGTAACATCCCTCTGACAAGCTATTGGTAATCGTTTATCGATCCCGCTCGCCTAACGGTTCGCGCTTTTGCTTGCTCGCTTCGCTCGACCCGCACAAGTTCTGTTCGCTCCGCTCACTCAGGATGACACATACACAGTAGTACGGTGCGAACATATACAAGCGGACGACCGATGGTCGCCCCTACAGCGAAAGTGCGAACAAAGCGGTTATAAAGCATTGAACTTTTCACGTTCGCGGAGCGAACATTTCACATTTGCGTAGCAAATATTTCACCGCGAAGCGATTTCACCTGCCCAAAGGGCAGATTTCACTGCGCAAAGCGTGCTTTGCGCCTGTGGAGCGCTTGGGGTGGGGGTTCCCAAGTGCTTGCGACAGTACCTTTCCGTCAGCATACGAGACATTCCCATACAGTAGAGTCTGTACTGCATAAACGAACTTTCACCACGTGAGTATGAAAAGGAACCGCTTTGTTTGCGGTTCCCGATGAGGGTAGCAAATACCCCTTTGGTGAAAGTTTTTGAAGATAGGGGTTTGGGGGAAGAAACTTTTTGAAAAAAAGTTTCTTCCCCCACAAAACCCATAATTATCAAATCACTCTAACCTTTGCGACACCGTCCACAGCGGCGATGTGAGCCACGGCGGAATCGGAGGGGATAGAGGAGACGTCGAGCATCGTGTAGGCGTTTTCGCCCTTGGACTTGTTGGTCATGTTTTCGATGTTCAGGCCTTCAGTGGCAACGGCGGCGGTGATGCCCGTCAGCACTGCGGGCACGTTTGCGTGGAGCACGCAGATACGAGATGCAGCCGTGCGAGGCATTTCGACGTTGGGATAGTTGACGCTGTTCTTGATGTTACCGTTCTTGAGGTAATCGTCAAGCTCGCGAGCCGCCATTACAGCGCAATTGTCCTCGGACTCTGCCGTGGAAGCGCCAAGGTGGGGGATCGCAACCACACCGGGAACGCCCAGAACCTCCTCGGTGGGGAAGTCGGTCACGTACGCGGGAACCTTGCCGTCAGCAAGCGCGACCCTGAGGTCAGCCGCGTTGACCAGATCCGCACGCGCGAGGTTGATGATCTTCACACCCGGCTTCATCTTTGCGATGTTGACGGTGCAGATCATGTTCTTGGTATCCTTCGTTGCGGGAACGTGGAGAGTAATGTAGTCGGATTTTTCAAAAATCTCGTCATAGGTAGCCGCGCGATTGACGCGGTGGTTCAGGTTCCAAGCGCCCTCAACCGAGAGGAAGGGGTCGCAGCCGATGACGTTCATGCCAAGATGGATCGCCATGTTGGCAATCAGGCCGCCGATCGCGCCAAGGCCAATGACGCCAAGCGTCTTGCCCGCAAGCTCGGTGCCCGCGAACTTGGACTTGCCCTTTTCGACCTGCTTGGCAACGTCCTCGGTCAGCGTCTTTGCCCACTCAATGCCGCCAACGACGTCACGTGCCGCCAAAAGTAGCGCGCACACCGCCAGCTCCTTGACACCGTTTGCGTTAGCACCGGGGGTGTTGAATACGACAATGCCGTTTTCGGAGCAACGGTCGATCGGAATGTTGTTGACACCCGCGCCCGCGCGTGCGATCGCTTTCAGCTCGCTTCCAAACTCCATTTCGTGCATTACGGCGGAGCGCACCATAATACCGTCGGGGTTTTCGACCGCCTCGCCTACGTTGTAGCCGTCGCCCAGCTCCTTAAGACCCACGGCGGCGATCTTGTTTAACAGTTGAATATTCATAGCGTAAAGCCTCGTTTCAAATTATTTGGGGTTCTTTTCTGCAAAGTCCTTCATGAACGCGATCAGCGCTTCAACGCCCGCATACGGCATTGCATTGTAGATCGACGCGCGCATACCACCAACGGAGCGGTGGCCCTTGAGGTTCTTCAGTCCTGCCTTGCCCGCTTCGCTTGCGAACTTCTTGTCCAGGTCTGCGTTGCCGGTGACGAAGGTGACGTTCATCATCGAACGGCTGTCCTTCTTGACGGGGGCTACGTAGTAGTTCTGAGAATCGAGATAATCGTAAAGCAGGCTTGCCTTCTTTTCGTTCATCTTCTTCATTTCCTCAAGACCGCCAAGCTCCAGGATCCACTCGTAAACGAGCTTTGCCATATAGATCGGGTAGCAGGGAGGGGTGTTGTACATCGAGCCGTTTTCGGCCATCGTCTTCCACTCAAGCATTGTGGGCATGGTTTCCTCTGCATAGTCGAGCAGATCCTCGCGGACGATGACAAGCGTCATGCCGGCAGGTGCCATGTTCTTCTGCGCGCCCGCGTAGATCACGCCGAACTTGCTGACATCAACGGGCTCGGAGATGATGCAGGAGGACATATCCGCAACCAGCGGAATATCACCCGTATCGGGAATATAGGAATATTTGGTTCCGTAAATAGTGTTGTTGAAGCAGATGTGCAGATATGCCGCGTCGGGACGGATCATGTCGCGCGTAATGCAGGGTACGTGATCGAAATTATCGTTCTTGGTGGTGGCAATGCACTTGACGTCGTAGCCCATCTTCTGCGCTTCCTTGAACGCCTTGCCCGAGAACTGACCGGACACCGCGTAGTCTGCCTTGCCGGTTCTCTTGATCAGGTTCATGGGAACTGCCGAGAACTGGGTGGAGGCGCCGCCCTGCAGGAAAAGCACCTTGTAGTTGTCGGGAATGTTCATCAGCTTACGAAGCATCGCCTCAGCGTCGTTGATAATTGCTTCGTAGTCCGGAGATCGGTGAGACATCTCCATGACGGACATTCCGGATTCGCCGTAACAGACCAGTTCGGATGCTGCTTTTTCAAGTACGGGAAGCGGGAGCATGGAAGGGCCTGCCGAAAAGTTGAATACTCTGTTCATGATTCTAAATCCTCCGGATATGTTGTGGCTTTCCGTTTTAGCATTTTACCATACTAAAGTGGAAAACTTATTCAATATTATATGCCTTTTTTTCCTGCTTGTCAAGTCTTTTTGAAAATTTCCTTGTTATTTTTTCAACATTTTTATGCGCGTATTTTTGTATACAAGCAATATGTGCATATTTGAATAACAAAACGCCGCTTTTTTTAACACATTGCATAAAAGCAAAAAAAGCCATCCTTTCGGATGACTTTTTTGTAAAGAGCATGGATTAACCAAGCTTTGCCTGGTTGATCTTGATGCCGGGGCCCATGGTGGACGCGATGACACAGCTCTTGATATACTGACCCTTAGCAGCTGCGGGCTTTGCCTTGATGATGGCACCCAGCAGTGCGGTGAAGTTCTCCTGGAGCTTTTCAGCACCGAAGGAGGCCTTACCAATGGGGCAGTGGATGATGTTGGTCTTGTCAAGACGGTACTCGATACGACCTGCCTTTGCCTCGGTTACAGCCTTAGCAACGTCGGGGGTAACGGTTCCTGCCTTGGGAGAAGGCATCAGTCCCTTAGGACCGAGCACCTTACCAAGACGGCCGATAACAGCCATCATGTCGGGAGAAGCGATTACAACGTCGAAATCGAACCAGTTTTCCTTGGTGATCTTTTCAACGTACTCAGCGCCGCCTGCGTACTCAGCGCCTGCGTCCAGAGCCTTCTGAACATTGTCGCCCTTTGCGAATACGAGAACGCGAACCTTCTTACCGGTGCCGTTGGGGAGGACGATCGCGCCGCGGACCTGCTGGTCAGCCTGACGGGAGTCAACACCCAGACGAACGTGAACCTCGATGGTCTCATCGAACTTTGCCTTGGAAGTCTGGCAAACCAGACCCATAGCCTCGCTTACCTCGTAAGCCTTGGACTTTTCGATCAGCTTCGTGCTGTCAACATACTTTTTACCCATTTTTGCCATTTTTCAGTACCCCCTTAGTCCTCAACGGTAACGCCCATGGAACGTGCGGTACCTGCGATCATGCTCATTGCCGTTTCGATGTTAGCCGCGTTCAGGTCGGGCATCTTGGTTTCGGCAATCTTCTTAACCTGTTCCTTGGTAAGCTTTGCTACCTTGGTCTTGTTGGGAGCTGCGGAGCCGGACTCGATGCCTGCTGCCTTCTTGATCAGAACGGGAGCGGGAGGAGTCTTGGTGATGAAGGTGAAGGAACGGTCAGCGTAAACCGTGATCACAACGGGAATGATCATACCGATGTCGTTCTTGGTTCTTTCGTTGAATTCCTTGGTGAAAACGGGAATTGCCACACCGTACTGACCGAGAGCGGGACCTACGGGAGGCTGGGGAGTTGCCTTACCTGCAGGCAACTGAAGCTTGATATAGCCTAAAATTTTCTTTGCCATGATTTAAATCCTCCAAATGTGGTTTTTTACGGAAGAATGATAAAAAAGTAAAATTTTCTTCCTCCCACGTGCAACGAACGCCGTTGCAGAGCTTTTTACGAATTTGCCGCTTTAACCTCGCTCGCTTCGAGCTCGACGGGCATATCGCGGTTTCCGCGCTTGATGAGCACGGTAACGTTTTTGAGATCCTCGGAGATTGCCTGAACGACACCGTTGTATCCTTCAAACAGGCCGCTGACCACCTCAACGCTGTCACCGATCTCGAAGGAGAGCTTGATCTGCTGAACCTGCTCGATCGAAAGCGCCGCGACCTCCTCCTCGGAGAGCGGGGTGGGGCGGGATCCGGGACCCACGAAGCCTGTAACGCCCGTGATGTTACGCACGGCGTGCCAGCTTTCCTCGTTCATGATCATCTTGACGTACACGTAGCAGGGGAAGAGCTTGTTCTCCACCTCTTTTTCGGTGTCACCGTTCTTTTCGATCACGATCTCGACGGGAATGGAGATGTCGAAGATCAAGTGGCCGAGACCACGGTTTTCGATGATCTTTTCAAGACTTGCTTTAACTTTGTTTTCGTATCCGGAATAAGTGTGTGCCACGTACCATCTCGGACCGACGTTCATTTCGTTGATATCACTCATTGCTTATTTCCCCGTAGGCGCTTTGAAGGCCTCAAGGATCAACCATCTGATACCCTTGCCCAGACCGAAGTCCATCAGGCAGATAACCAGCGCGCAAGCGATCAGGACTACGAGAACGACCAGAGTGCTCTTTCTCGTCTGCTCCCAAGAAAGCCAGGAGACCTTCTTGAACTCGCTCTTGTAAACGCGCAGGCCCTTGACCAGCTTTGCGCGGAAGACAATGCAGAGAACGATTGCGATCAGCAGCACGCCGCCGCCAACTGCGATCCAAATGATCTGCGCGGTGGTCAGCTTCTTCTTGCCTTCCTCAGCGGGCTTCTTGGAATCGTCCTTGTCGCCGGAGTCCTTGTCCTCATCGGTGTTGCCTTCGCCGCCCGCGTTCTCATCGTCGAACTCGTCGGAGCCTTCGCCCGTGCCGTCACCGTCAACAATTGCGTCGTCGCCGCTGCCCGTTTCGGTTGCGAACGTGGGAACTGCAAAGAGGGAAATCATCAGGAAGATCGCACAGAGAACCGCGATCAACTTACTGAATTTGTTCATTGTTTTGATTCCTTTCTTTGTGTGATGCGGATTATTTGGTTTCCTTGTGCATCGTGTGCTTGCGGCAGAACTTGCAGAATTTCTTCAGTTCCAATCTGTCCGGGTCGTTTTTCTTGTTTTTCTTTGTGTCATAGTTTCTCTGCTTGCACTCGGTGCATGCCAGAGTAATTTTGACTCGTGCATCATTAGCCATTTAGCGGCACCTCCCATATAGAATATTTATTTGACACCGAGCGGTGTCTGTGTACCTCCCTCTGAAAGGAGTCGGGCAAACCCGAGGATCGGGCGGCACGTTGACCGACGCTTGCCGCACACCAAAATCAGCGCACAACAAAAAAGCCCTTTGACAGAGGTACGGACATTATATCACAATCCATTCCCCTTGTCAAGGGCTTTTTGAAATTTTTTTGCCTCTTTTTTCAAGCTCCCCTTATTATAAAGGAAGAATTTCGACCGGAACCAATGCATTGCAGGTAAACGCGAGCGGAATCTCCACCTTTTTGCCACCGTCGACCGCGTATTCTTCAATCGGCTTTTTGATATGATTGATGCCCATAAAGCTGCGGCAGCATGAGAGAAAGCGTGGGAGAGCATAAAAAATTCATGTTGGCTGACGAAAAAGCGGTGAAAAGAACGACACGCGGGCACTTTGGTGGGCAAAAAGAAATAAAAAATGAAAAAAATTAAAAAAAGGGCTTGACAAACGGGGAGTGGCGTGGTATAATACCAACGTTGCGAAGGCGAAGAAGTTCGCAAACGGACATTTTCGCTGGTGTGGCTCAATGGCAGAGCAGCTGATTTGTAATCAGCAGGTTGTTGGTTCGACTCCGATCACCAGCTCCAAATTGGTTCACACACCGTGAACCACATATGGGGGATTTCCCGAGCGGCCAAAGGGGGCAGACTGTAAATCTGTTGTCACTGACTTCGGTGGTCCGAATCCACCATCCCCCACCAAAAATGGGGCTGTCTCAAATGCGATAAAAAGCATTAGAGGCAGCTCCTTTTTTGTGAGGCAGAAAAAGATTATGAGTAACAAAAAGAAAACCTCAAAAAGAGGCAAAAAAGAGTGTTAACCTTCCCCCATGCCCGAACATACGTGCTCTGTAACTCCGTGTAGTCCAATTCCTCGCAGACCTCGGCTACCTTGAATACAAAATCTCACTCGGGAATACAAATTCCTAAATCCAATGGAAAAGCACTTGATTTCTGTCTCTCATTGTTGTATAATTACCTCGCTTTCTTGTGGTTTTTTGTAGCAATTCAATTATACAACACAGCAAGCGGATGCTCAATACCTTTCGGTAAAGAACATCCGCTTTTTCTTGAGTTATCTTAGTGAGACAGCTTTTTTTACTTGTAAAACTGCGCGGAGTGTGCTATAATGGGAGCGGAACGTATACGGAGGCTGTTATGAAGCGAAAAATCGTGATCCTGCCCGATGAAAAAGTCGTATTTGCCGAGGACGGTGAGAATCTGCTGCAGATCCTCGCCTCTGTCGGTGTGTCTCTCCCTGCCGCTTGCGGCGGCAAGGGCACCTGCGGCAAATGCCGCGTGCGGCTTGTGTCGGGGCGCGTTTTGGGGGCTGAAGCGGACGAAAACGGTGAGATTCTTGCCTGCCGCGCATCGGTGTGCGAGGATTTAACGCTGGCTCTTCTGCAGACGGACGCACAAACGCAAACGGTTTCCGCGCGCGCGTCTGTTGGCGGTCGGCAATCGCTTGCCGCGGCCTTGGACGTGGGCACGACCACATTGGCGCTCTGCCTTGTAGACCCCGATACGGGGGAGGTGCTTGACACCTGCACAGCGCTCAATCCACAGGGCGTGCTTGGCGCAGATGTGCTCAGCCGCATTGAGGCGTGGGGGAGTGGGAAGGGCGACCTTTTACAAAAGCTCCTGCTTGAGCGTGTGCGCGAGATGCTTTCGCGCATGCCGGGAGAGGGGCAGACGCTGTCTACCCTGACCGTTGCCGCCAACACGACCATGCTGCATCTGCTTTTGAACGTGGATCCCACGTCTATCGGCGTTTACCCCTTTACGCCGCGTTTTATCGACACGCAATGGGTGTCGGGCGACGAATTGGGTCTTCCTGTGGCACGTGTGTGTTTGTTGCCCTCGGTTAGCGGCTATATCGGGAGCGACGTTGTGGCGGGGGCGCTTGCGTGCGATCTCGGCCGAGAGGACGCTTCGGCTCTGCTTGTGGATATTGGAACGAACGGTGAGATCATGCTCTTTTACAAGGGGGCGCTTTATGCCACGTCAACGGCGGCGGGGCCTGCCCTTGAGGGGGCTTGCATCGAATGCGGCATGGGCGGCGTTGCGGGTGCGGTGGATCACGTGACCGTCAAGGACGGGGAGCTGATCCTGAGCACCGTTGGCGGCACCGCCGCACGCGGCATTTGCGGCAGCGGTCTCATTGATCTGATCGCTTGCCTTTTGCGCGAGGGCTTGCTTTGCGAGAGCGGCGCGTTTGAGGAGGATTGCGATTCTCCTCTGTCCGCACGTCTGCGCGGCGACCGCTTTTATCTGTGCGAGGACGTGTACCTTTCACAGCAGGACGTCCGCCGGTATCAGCTTGCCAAATCCGCGATCGCGTCGGGTATTTTGACGCTGATGGATCACTGCTCCGTGCGCGCGGATGAGATTTCCCGCGTGCTGATCGCGGGCGGGCTCGGCTATTATATGAATATTGAAAACGCCGCGCAAACGGGGCTTTTGCCACGCGCGCTGTGTAACCGTGCCGAAAGCGTCGGAAACGCTGCCTTGAGGGGGGCGTGCCGAATTTCCTCGGACGCGGCACTGCTCGCACGTGCCGAGGCGCTCGCGCGGAGCACCGCGGTCGTGGAGCTTGGCGGCTCTGCCACCTTTAGCGAGGCGTATATGATGAACATGATGCTTGACGAGGTGTGAGGGGATGCGTGTGATCTTCTTGAAAGAATATCCCCCACGTCCCCTCAAAACCTTCACCAATAAATGCTTTGCCACCCTCATTGGGAACCACTCACACAGCAATTCCTTTTTTCGCGCTCTGCGTTGGTGAAAGTCCATAGTGCGGTACAAACTCTGTTTCTGCGTCGCACTCTCGGTGACGCCTGCCGGCGCCTCGCACGTAATAGAACTTCTACGCTAAACGGCAGTGACAGATCGTTTACAAATCATAGATTCAACCGAAATGCGCTTCGCAGAAGCGCACACGCCCCGCATCTTTGCGGGGTCAAGCCGTAAAGACGCGGGGCGTGCTCTTATGGGAAGGTTTGGGAGGGGTGAGGATTTTGGGAGAGGGGTCCCCTTTCCTCAAAAGGGGACCCCTCTCCCAAAAAACATTATTCCTCGCTGAACACCACGGTCAGATCGGGGTGGAGCTGAAGGATGGGTGCGGGAATTTCGGGGGTAATGGGCCCGAAGAAGGCGCGCTGAACGATGTCCTTTTTAGCGCGACCGTTTGCGATGAGGAGGATCTTTTTGGCCTGCATGATGGAGACCATGCCCATGGTGATGGCCTGTCTCGGCACGTCCGCCTCGCTTTCAAAGAAGCGCGCGTTTGCACGGATCGTGGATTCGTGCAGATCGACCACGTGGGTGGATTTGACAAACACGCTTGCGGGCTCGTTAAAGCCGATGTGACCGTCAAGGCCGATGCCGAGCAGCTGCAGGTCGATTCCGCCCAGACGCTCAATGCGGGCATCGTACTCGGCGCACTCCTGATCCGGATTCTTGGTACATCCGTCGGGCACGAAGGTGTTCTCGCGACGGATGTTGATGTGGTCAAAGAAATTGGTCTGCATAAAGTAGCGGTAGCTCTGGGGATCGGTTTCCTTCAGTCCCACGTATTCGTCAAGGTTGACCGACGTGGTGCTTGAAAAATCAATATCTCCCTTGTTGTACCAGTCGATAAGCTGACGGTAGATGCCGAGGGGCGAGGATCCCGTGGCAAGGCCCAGGACGCTGTTCGGCTTCATAATGACCTGTGCCGAAATGATATTTGCGGCCTGACGGCTCATCTTTTCATATGTTGGAACGGTGATGAATTTCATAGAGTTTTGCTCCTTTCGCTCAATGCGCGTGTCATTTTTCTTTTCGCTCATACGGTAGGTGCCGGGAGGTGCTCCCATCACACGGCGGAACACCGTGCTGAAATAGTTCTGGTCAAAATATCCAAGCGTCGCGGCGACCTCACCCACGCGCATGCCCGCCTGCAATTGCTCTGCGGCGTAGCGCATCTTCATTTCGGTAAAATAACGCGAAACGCCCATGCCCGCGTAGCGAGTAAAGATCTTTTTCAAGGCCGAGAGGCTGATGTTGCAAAGCCCCGCGATTTCTGCGGCACTCAGCGGCTCGCGCAGATGTGCGTGCAGGACGTTGACGATCTCGGCGTAGCGCAGGGCACTTGGCAAGGATGGGTGCACCGCGACCTCGCCCCCGTTTTTGGAGAGACTTAACAGCCACAATTCCAGACGGATGCGCATTTCGTTCAACAGGGAGCGGTCGTTTGAGGCAAGGCCTCTTGCAACCTCCTCGGAGATGCCGATCAGCTCTGCCTGCTCCGCGTCGCTCAATTGCAGCACGCGCGCGCCAAAGGTGGGCACGGCGGCGGCAAAAAAGGAGAGGTTGCGTACGTGCGGCGAGCTTTCAAATTCCGACCAGATGCGGTGGAATTCGTCGGGGCTGTGCAATAGCACCTGACCGGCAGAAAGGGTATAGACCTCCTCGCCTGCGGTGATCCCAACGGTGCCCTCCTCCACGTAGACAAGCTCATAAAACGGGTGTCGCTCCCCGCTGTAATTGTGATCTTTTTCAAAGGTTCGGTTGAGAGATCTGTGAAAGGCGAGGATATCGGGGCAACGCGCGATCCCGCAATCTGTCAGAGAGCTCACCGCATAATCGGTTGAATTACTGGCTGTTTTCAAAGGATTAATGTCCGTTTCTATATATCTATTTGGTTTTGGATATATTATAATATTATCATAGCATAAGCTTTTTTTAAAATCAATAGGTTTCTCCTATTTTATAGATATTTTCTCAAAAATCCAAGAAATGAAAGGACCTATCAATATGAGCGAGCTTGCAACCATTCTCCGTGAGTTCGGAATCGACGCGGGAGCTCTCCCGCACGGCAACGGTCACATCAACCGTACCTATCTTGTTGACAGCACCCCGCGCGTGATCCTCCAGCGCATCAACACCGCCGTTTTCAAAAAGCCCGAGGAGGTTATGGAAAACATTATGGCGGTTACGTCCTATCTGCGCGAGCAGATCCTTGCGCGCGGCGGCAACCCCGACAAGGAAACGCTGACCTTTTTACGCACGCGCGACGGAAAGCCCTACTACAAAACGGACGCGGGCGACTATTACCGCGCATACTGCTTTGTGGAGGACACGGTCTCTCTGGATACTGCCGAAAGCCCCGCGGATTTTGCCGAGGCGGCACACGGCTTTGGACGTTTTCAGCAGATGCTGGCGGATTTCCCCGCGGACAAGCTGTTTGAAACCATTGAGCTTTTCCATGACACCGCAAACCGCTTCCGTCAGCTCGACGACGCGATCGCGCAAAATGCGTCGGGCAGAGCCGCTGACGTGCAGGCGGAGATCGAGTTTGCAATGGCGCACCGCCACTACGCAAGCGTGATCACCGACGCGATTGCCGAGGGCTCCGTGCCGCTGCGCGTTACGCACAACGACACCAAGCTCAACAACGTCCTGCTGGACGCCACGACCCGCCGCGCCTGCTGCGTGATCGACCTTGACACGGTGATGCCGGGCTCGGTTCTGTACGATTTCGGTGACGCGCTCCGCTTCGGCGCTTCTACGGGTGCTGAGGACGAGCAGGATCTGGACAAGATCCACTTTGATCTCGCTAAATTCGAGGCGTTCACCGCGGCGTTCCTTTCCGAGGTGGGCACAGACCTGACCGCAAAGGAGCGCGAGCTTCTCCCCGTGTCGGTTTTGCTCATGACCCTGGAGTGCGGTATCCGCTTCCTTGCCGACCATATCAACGGTGACGTTTATTTTGGTATCCACCGCGAAAACCACAACCTCGACCGCGCCCGCACGCAGCTTAAGCTCGTCTATGAAATCGAGCAGCAGCTCGACGCCATGGCGGCAATTGTGGAGAAATATTGATTTATTGTGGGGGAATATTGGCTTTTTGTGGGGGAAAACTTCTTGAAAGAAGTTTTCCCCCACACCCCTTTTCAAGAACCTTCACCT
>JAZRFD010000115.1:0-1573 GCA_045661185.1 Eubacteriales bacterium
TGAAATTCGCAAGAATTTCTACCTTAAAAACCGCTTTTACTACCCATTTTCGATAGCAAAAGCGGTTCTTTTTTATTTGATTGTTTCGTGTGTTTTTGTTCTGCGCTGAATGAATCAGCTCCCTTTTTGTTTTCTCAAAAAGTGCGCACAACACGACCGATTTGGCATATACTGAAAATGTGCCAAAAAAACGCAAAAAAATTACAAAAAATTAGTAAAAGGGACTTTTCTTTTTGGGAATGTTGTGCTATAATGTTAGTAGATATAATATTTGTTTATAAGATGCCCTTTGCGGCGGCTTCGACCATACTGAAGAAAAGGAGTGGGCGGCACGCTTGTGTCCCGTGTATCACATCATGTCAACGACAAGAATGATCATTCAGGGCGGCAGACCTCTGTACGGTGAAATTCCCGTCAGCGGTATGAAAAACGCGGCATTGCCGATCCTTTTCGCAACCATTCTCGTGCGCGACGTCTGCACGCTGGAAAACATTCCGGGTGTCAGCGATATCGCTATCTCGCTGGAGCTTCTCAGACAAATGGGTGCGCAGATCACCTACCTCAACCCAACCACCGTTCGCATCGACACCACCTACATCAAGCAGGGCTCCTCGCCCGATGAGCTCGTGCGCAAGCTGCGCGGCTCCTCCTATCTGCTAGGGGCCGAGCTCGGACGCTTTGGCAAGGCGCGCATTTCCTGGCCCGGCGGCTGTGATTTCGGCGGCTCCCGCCCGTTAGATCAACATTTTAAGGGCTTCCGTTCGCTTGGCGCGCAGATCGACACCGAGGGTGGCGTCATTTGCGCCGAGGCGGACTATCCCCTCAAGGCATCGGGATCGGTCTATTTCGATATTGCGTCGGTAGGTGCTACCGTTAACGTCATTCTGGCCGCCGTTCTCGCAAACGGCACGACGACCATTGAAAACGCGGCGCGCGAGCCACACATCGTCGACCTTGCAAACTTCCTCAACGCCTGTGGTGCCAATATTACGGGCGCGGGAACATCTGTCATTAAAGTGCATGGCGTTCCTTCTCTGCGCGGCTGTACCTATACGATCATCCCCGACATGATCGAGGCAGGCACTTACATGGTAGCGGTTGCCGCTACGGGTGGGTGCGTGCGAATCCGCTCGGTGATCCCCAAGCACGTGGAATCGGTTACGACCAAGCTGCGCGAAATGGGCGTGGAGGTCATAGAGGAGGACGATTCCGTGGTGGTCAAGAGTGACCGCAAGCTGACGAACGTCAATATTCAAACGCTTTATTATCCCGGCTTCCCCACCGATATGCATCCGCAGTTTGCCGTGCTTCTGTGCATTGCAAACGGCATCGGAACCATTCACGAGGGGATTTGGGCAAGCCGATTCCGCTACGTTGATGAATTGCGCAAAATGGGTGCAACCATTATGCTGGATTCGCAAAACGCCACCATTGTGGGCGTGGAACGCCTGACGGGTGCCGTTGTAAAGGCAACCGACCTGCGCGCGGGCGCGGCGTTGGTCATCGCGGGGCTTGCCGCGGACGGCACGACCGAGATCCGCGAGGTGCAATACATCAAGCGCGGATATGACAG
>JAZRFD010000116.1:0-14608 GCA_045661185.1 Eubacteriales bacterium
GAGAAATGAAGCGGCGGGAGTTATATCAAATATATACAAAAGGACCCCCCGGGCCGTGGCGCGGGGGTTCCTTTTTGGAACTTTTGCGTCCGATTTTGGAACCGAAAAGTGAAATATCAAAAATAAAATACCAAAAACGGAAAAATATATTTCAAAAAGCACTTGACAAAGGGAGAAAAGTGCGGTATAATAAGGGCAACGAATTACCAAAACAGGAATCGCGGCACCAAAATGCCGCGGGAGAGGATTGTTTACATTATGGCTACTGCAAAAAAGACGAAGGCTGCCGTTCCGCAGAATCTTGACGCGGAAGGAAAAAAGCTGGCGCTGAAAACCGCCATGTCCAAGATCGAGCGCGATTTCGGTGCGGGCTCGATTATGAGATTGGGTGAAAACACGAAGATGGAGGTTCAGGCGATCCATACAGGCTCGCTTTCTCTTGATTTGGCGCTTGGCATCGGCGGCGTTCCGCGCGGACGTATCGTTGAGATCTTCGGGCCCGAGTCCTCGGGTAAGACCACGGTTGCACTGCACATCCTTGCCGAGGTGCAGAAGATCGGCGGAACCGCGGCGTTCATCGACGCCGAGCACGCGCTTGACCCCGGTTATGCAAAGGCGCTGGGCGTGAACATCAATGAGCTTTTGGTCTCCCAGCCAGACAGCGGTGACGACGCGCTGGAAATTTGTGAGGCACTGGCTCGCTCGGGCGCGGTGGATGCAATTGTCATTGACTCCGTCGCGGCACTTGTGCCCCGTCAGGAGCTGGAGGGCGACATGGGGCAGTCTATGGTTGGTGTGCAGGCAAGAATGATGTCGCAGGCAATGCGTAAGCTTTCGGGTGTGATCTCCAAGAGCAACTGCGTGGTCATCTTCATTAACCAGATCCGTGAAAAGGTCGGTGTGATCTACGGTAACCCCGAGACCACAACGGGCGGCCGCGCGCTCAAGTTCTTCGCGTCGGTGCGTATCGACATCCGTAAGACCGAGCAGCTTAAGGACGGCAACGACGTTTACGGTAACCACGTCAAGTGTAAGATCGTCAAAAACAAGGTCGCGCCCCCCTTCCGCGTGGCGGAGTTTGATATCCTCTACGGCACGGGCATTTCCCGTTCGGGCGAGGTGCTGGACTTTGCAATCGCGTACGACGTGATCAAAAAGAGTGGCTCGTGGTTCTCCTACAACGGAGAGCGCATCGGTCAGGGTAAGGAGAACGTGCGTAAGCTGATCGAGGGCAACCCCGAGATGATGGCGGAGATCGAGGAAAAGGTGCGCGCTATGAGTGAGGAAGCGCGCGTGAATATGGATCAGGAATTTGAAATGGACGACGAGGACGACGATGATTTCGATCTGCGTCTGTCGGATGGCGGCGAGGATGACGAATAATCAAGCCCTCTCACCCCTTCCGCTGACGATTACCGTGCGCGCGCTTCGCGCGCAGCACGACGGTGCCGAGGTCTTGGTGCAGGTGCTCCTTGAAAACGGGGAACATCGGGAGCAAAAAAGCCTACCTCTGACCATGGAGCAATACTGTGAGCTCAAGCCGCAAAGGGGTGTGATCTCGGAGGAAGCGTACGAGCGCATTGAGGAGGCATCACAGCTTTGTCTTGCCTTGCGGAGCGGAGAAAATCTGCTTTCGTACGGTGCCAATTCGGTGGGGCTTCTCACCCGCAAGCTGATGCAGCGCGGATACTCGCGTGAGATCGCTTCGACGGCCGCCCGGCACCTTGAAGCCGCGGGGCTGATCGACGAGGCGGGGGACGTGCGGCGCGAGGTGGAAAAATGTCTGCGCAAGCTCTGGGGAGAAAAGCGCATCAGCGCGCACCTGTGGAGCCGCGGATTTGCAAGCGAAGCATTGGCGGACTTGCCCGAGATCCTGTCGCAGATTGATTTCGAAGGAAATTGCGCGGCGTTGATCCGCAAAAAGTACGGAACTGTCCCCACCGACCGCGACGAATTGCGCCGCATGACCGCATCCTTGGCGCGCTACGGTTATTCCATCGCACAGATCCGTGCAGCGATCCGCACGCTTCAATAAAAACAAGAGGCTGTCTTACTAAGATAACCCAAGAAAAGAAAAAGCGGATGCTCATTACCGAAAGGTATTGAGCATCCGCTTGCTTTGTTGTATAATTTAATTGCTACAAAAAACCACAAGAAAGCGAGGTAATTATACAACAATGAGAGACAGAAATCAAGTGCTTTTCCGTTGGATTTAGGAATTTGTATTCCCGAGTGAGATTTTGTATTCAAGGTAGCCGAGATCTGTGAGGAATTGGACTACACGGAGTTATGAAACACGTATGTTCGGACATGGAGAAAGGTTAACACTCTTTTTTTCCTCTTTTTGAGGTTTTCTTTTTGCTACTCATAATCTTTTTCTGCCTCACAAAAAGGAGCTGCCGCTAATGCTTTTTATCGCATTTGAGACAGCCCCTACTGTATTTTTCGCACGGGTGACTCTCCAAATTGCTTGCGGTAGGCGCGGTAGAAGGAGGAATAATCGCGGAAGCCGAGCGCGGCAGCTGCGGCGGTAGCGGTTTCGCCGCTTGCGATCATTTTGCGGGCCAGCGCCATGCGCTTGGTGTTGAAATAGGTAAAGATGGACGCTCCCGTTTGCGCGTGAAAGATGCGACAGAGATGGTATTTACTGATGAAAAACTCGCGCGCGAGGGCTTCCAGCGAGAGCTCCTCGCACAGATGGCCGTTGAGGTAATCAATGATGCGCAAAACGGTTCCGGGCTCGCCCGTGGGTGCTCCCTCGGGCGTTTCCCGCGCCAAAAGCAGAAGGATCTGCGTAATGGTAGCGCGCAAAAACGACTCGGCCTCGGGCGTTTGTTGCATTCCGTCAAAGGAAAGCGCGATCAGACTGTCCAGCATTTCATAAGCCGCACGGACGGGATTATTGATGCTTTTGAGCGAAAAATAGTTGCCGCCGTGCTCGCGCAGCATCGGATGCTCGCGCAGGCAGTCGGGGAGCTGCTGCTCGTCAAAATGGATGACCACGCGCTCGTAGTTCTGATTAGGATGTGGGCAGACGTAGTGATATTCGTATGGGCGCATCAAAAGAAGCGCATGGGGATGCAGGGGGTATTCCACGCCCTCAACGATGTATTTTCCCTCGCCCTGAAGGATGTAGATCAGCTCGTGAGAGGAGTGACAGTGGCGCTCGAATTTGGCACTGTCGGACACGTCAAAGCTGGAGTGGGAGGCGCGGATCCCGTCGTATTGCTGCAGAAATTGATATGCCATAAGGGTTCTCCTTTGCGGTGTTGCTAATATTATACACGAAAAGAGCAATATTTGCAATGTTTTTCGCAAAAAAAGCGATAGACAAGTCAAAATAAAATTGCTATAATAAAGGTAAAGTAGGGAAGTGTTGAAAAAACGGCTGCGAAGCATCGTTTTTTGGACGATTTGCACAAGGCGATCCTTGCCTATTCGCGCAAAAAACACATCCCCTTGTAATACGGCGATGTGCCGATAACAGAAAGGATTTATTACTATGAAGCTTGGAGCACAATTGTTTTCTCTGCGTACGTTTTGCCAGAACCCTGAGGATCTGAAGGAAACGATCTTAAAGTGCAAGGCAATGGGATATCAGAACGTACAGTTCTCGGGCGTTGCTCGAATGGATGCCGAGATCTGGGCAAAGATCTCCGAGGAGACCGGAATGAAGATCGTATGCACGCACAACCCCTTCGACCGTATCGTCAACGACACCGACGCGCTGATTGCAGAGCACAAGATCTTCGGATGCCCCGTGATCGGTCTGGGCGCTATGCCGGGTGAGTTCCACAACACGCGCGAGAAGCTTGATAAGTTCTTCGCTATGATGGAGGAGCCCGTTCGCAAGATCGAGGCGGCAGGTCTGCGCTTTGCTTACCACAACCACGCGTTTGAGTTTGACAAGCTTACGGATGACGACGGATGCGTTATGGAAGCGTTGATCGAGGAAAAGCCGAACTGGTTGCTGCTGCTTGATACCGGTTGGGTACAGGTTGCGGGTAAGAGTGCTGTTGAGTACATCGAGAGAATCGGCGGCGAGAGACTGCAGTGCATCCACTTCAAGGAATTCAATGGGATTACCGAGCGCGCGGTAGATGCGATCTGCGCATGCGGTGAGGGATTCTCGGATTTCCCCGCAATCGTAGAGGCTTGTAAGAAGGTGGGCGTTGCGAACGTGCTTGTCGAGCAGGATAATGCTCCCACGAAGGACGATCCGTTCGGTGAAATGCAGAAGAGCTTCAACCATCTGCGCCCTCTCTTCAATCTTTAATGCGTAATCTTCTTTGAAAACACATAGAAACGAGGACAACTACCATGGCAAAGTTTATTATTTCCGCATTCGCAGACGAAGCGGGAGAGAGCCTTGACGCGCAGATCGCCGCGCTCACGAGAAACGGCCTTACCTGCATCGAGCCCCGCAACATCAACGGTGGCCCTGTGCTGAAAAAGACCGACGAGGAATTGAAGGAAATCCGCGAGCAACTGGATGCGGCAGGTATTTCCGTTCCTTCCTTCGGTTCTCCCATTGGCAAGTACAATATCGAGGATGATTTCGAGCCTCACCTGAAGGATTTCCGCCGCGCGCTGGAGGTTTGTCGAGCTCTTGGCACCAAGCGTATGCGTATGTTTAGCTTCTTCGTGCCTCAGGATAAGCTCGCAGAGAACCGCGAGGAGGTTATGAGACGTCTGCGTATCATGCTGGACGAGGCAAAGGAAGCGGGGATCCTGCTCTGCCACGAGAACGAGGGCCAGATCTACGGTGAGTGCCCCGAGTGCGTTGAGGATCTGCTTAAGACCCTGCCCGATCTGCGCGGCATCTACGACCCCGCAAACTACGTTCATTCACAGCACGATGCGGTTAAGGGCTTTGAGGTTACTCTCCCCAATTTTGAATATATGCATGTTAAGGACTGCTTGTACGAGGGCAGCGTGATCGTTCCTGCGGGCGAGGGCGAGGGCCATGTCAAGGAGGCTCTGCAGAAGATCGACGCAATGTTTGACGGTGAGGTCGTTCTGACGGTCGAGCCCCACCTCTTCACGTCCGAGTCCTACAAGAAGTTCGACGGCAAGGAGCTCAAGCATAAGTTCGTGTTTGAGAACTCAGACGAGGCGTTTGACTATGCGGTCAACGCGCTCAAGGGTATTCTTGCCGAGATCGGTCATCCGGTCGTAAACGGCAGAGCTTGATCTGTTGATACACCTATAAACTAATTAAAGAGAGGTACATGATAATGGAAAAAGTAAGATTTGGTATTATCGGTGTCGGTAATATGGGTTCGGGACATTCCAAGAACCTGCTCGCAGGCAAGGTTGAGAACGGTGTTCTCACGGCTGTATGTGACCTGAAGCAGAGCAAGCTTGATGCGATCAAGGCTCTGGAGGGTGCTGAAAACGTAGCAACCTTTACGGATTACAAGGAAATGCTGAACAGCGGACTGATCGACGTTGTTATCGTCGCGGTTCCTCATTACTATCATCCTCCGATGACCATTGATGCCCTGAACGCAGGCATCAATGCCATCAGCGAAAAGCCTGCGGGCGTTTATACCAAGCAGGTGAAGGAAATGAACGCGGTTGCAGAGAAGTCGGATAAGCTCTTTGGTATGATGTTCAACCAGAGAACCAACTGCGTATACCGCAAGATGCACGAGATGGTTGCAAACGGCGAGCTTGGCGACATCAAGCGTGTCAACTGGATCATCACCAACTGGTACCGTACGCAGGACTACTACGATTCGGGCGATTGGCGTGCAACCTGGAGGGGCGAAGGCGGCGGTGTTCTGTTCAATCAGTGCCCCCACCAGATCGACCTGTTGCAGTGGATCGTCGGTATGATGCCCGCAAAGGTTCATTCCTTCTGCCACTTCGGCAAATGGCACGATATTGAGGTTGAGGACGATGTAACCGCATACATGGAGTTTCCGAACGGTGCTACGGGTGTGTTCGTTACCACTACCGCAGATGCACCCGGTACCAACCGTTTTGAAATCACGGGTACAAAGGGACGCCTTGTTTGCGAGGGCAACAAGCTGATGTTTGACAAGCTTGAGACCGACGAGCGCGAGCATTGCATGAAGGCAAAGGGCTTTGCGGCTCCCAAGTGCAAGACCGTTGAGGTGGAGACCGACGGCAAGAACGATCAGCACGTTGGCATCATGAACAACTTTGCAAACGCGGTTCTTGGCATCGAGCCTCTGTTCGTCAAGGGCGTTGAGGGAATCAACGGCGTACAGATGATGGACGCGATGATGCTGTCCTCGTGGCTCGGTAAGGAAGTAACCCTTCCCATCGACGACGATCTGTATCTGGCAGAACTGAACAAGAGAATCGCTACGGGGCGCACCAAGGAGGACGTCGGTGACGTCGTTCTGGATACCGAGGGCACCTACGGCTCCAAATAAATCCGAGAAAAGGGAAACCGAGAAAAGAAAGGTTTAGCGAAATGAAAACTTTTCGTGTTGCGGTTATCGGTTGCGGAGCGATCTCCGGCAACCATATTAACGGGATTCTGTCGGCGGGGAAAACGGTTTGCGCACTCTGCGACGTAGAACCCGCGCGTGCACAGCAAAAAGCAGAGCAGTATGGGATCCGGGATGCCGGCATTTACACCGATTACATTGAAATGTTAGACAGGGAAAAGCCCGATTCCGTTCATATTTGCACACCGCACTATCTCCACGCGCCCATGTGCATCGAGGCGCTCGGACGGGGCATCAACGTCCTGTGCGAAAAGCCGCTTTCCATCAATATGGATCAGCTTCATGCTGTTCTCAAGGCGGAACAGGAGAGCACGGCACAGCTGGGCGTATGTCAGCAGAACCGCTTTGAGCCGAATATGATCTGGCTCATGGATTACGTCAAGGAGCACGGCGTCAAGTCGGGATTTGGACTTGTCAGCTGGGAGAGAAACGAACGCTACTATCGCTCGGGCGCATGGCGCGGCACCATCCTTGAGGAGGGCGGCGGCGTCATGATCAACCAAGCACTTCATACGCTGGATCTGCTTCAGCATCTGTGCGGCATGCCTACGCACGTAACCGCCCACGTGGATAACGATTTCCACAAGGACTATACCGAGGTAGAGGACACCGCTACCGCGCATTTTGAGCGCGAGGACGGCATGCGCTACGCATTCTTCGGTACGACTGCCGCAACGGGCGATCTTCCCGTGCAGCTGCAGCTCGTAACGAAGGACAACCACCGTGTGATCGCGGGCAACGACTTTGTAGTTGTTGACGGCCAACAGGTTGAGATTGAGGACAACCGCGAGGCGATCCACATGGTAGGAAAGGCCGTGTGGGGTACGGGACATGCCGTGCTGATTAAGGATTTCTACCGCTGTGTGGATTCGGGCGAGGCGTTCCGCATCTCCGGCACGGAGGGAGCTAAGGTCATTCAGCTGATTCTCTCCATGTACCACTCGCACGGCAACCGCATCAAAACGATGTGCTGATGATTTGAATGGAAAAAAAGAAAGGATAGAACCGTTATGAAAATGACATTCCGCTGGTACGGTGAAAAGGATAGCATTCCGCTTTCCTATATCCGTCAGATTCCGGGCATGAGCGGCGTTGTAACCGCCGTTTACGACGTGCCCGTGGGCGAGGTCTGGGAGCTTGACAAGATCATGCGCCTCAAATCCCTGTGCGATGAGAAGGGGCTTGAGATGGAGGTGATTGAGAGCGTTCCCGTTCACGAGGACATCAAGCTGGGCCTTCCCACCCGTGACCGCTATATCGCCAATTACGCAACCACTATCCGCAACCTGGGCAAGGCAGGCGTTAAGTGCATCTGCTACAACTTTATGCCCGTGTTCGACTGGCTGCGCACCAATCTTCACACCGAGGCGGAGGATGGCTCCAACTCGCTCTCCTACAACCATGAGGAGCTGATGAGCTTGGATCCCCACAACCTGCACCTGCCCGGGTGGGACGAAAGCTACACCTCCGAGGAGCTCAACTCGTTGCTGGACGCTTACAGCGGCATGAGCCACGAGAAGCTCTTTGAAAACCTGGTTTACTTCCTCAACGGTATTATGCCCGCGTGCGATGAGACCGGCATCAACATGGCGATCCACCCCGACGACCCGCCGTGGGATATGTTTGGACTCCCCAGAATCATCACGGGCATGGATAGTTACAAGAAGCTGTTTGCGGCAGTTCCCAATCCTCACAACGGCATCACGCTTTGCACGGGCTCTTTGGGCGCGGGACGCGAGAACAACCTTGTGGAAATGGCAAATCTGCTCGCTCCCCGTTCTTATTTCGTCCACCTGCGTCAGATCACCTTCTCGGGTGAGCTCGACTTCTGCGAGAGTGGACATTTGACCTGCAACGGAAGCCTTGACATGTACGGCATCGTAAAGGCGCTGGTTGAAGCCGGCTTTGACGGCTACGTACGTCCCGACCACGGACGCAACATCTGGGGCGAGGACGGCAAGCCAGGCTACGGTCTGTATGACCGCGCGCTCGGCGCATGCTATCTCTACGGGCTCTTTGAGGCTGTTGAGAAGGGCCTGAATAAATAATAGTTAAGGAGATTTCAAAATGAAATTACCGTATAGAATTGATCTGTCCGATAAGGTAGTCGTTGTTACCGGTGCGGGCGGCGTACTGATGAGTGAGTTTGCACGCGCGCTGGCTGATTGCGGCGCAAAGGTTGCACTGCTCGATATCAACGAAAAGGCAGCGCAGGAGGTTGCGGCTTCCATCGGTGAGAACGCGATCGCGATCGGCACCAACTGCCTTGAAAAGGAGAGCATCCTCAAGGCTCGTGACATCGTTCACGAAAAGTTTGGTAAGGTCAACTTCCTGATCAACGGCGCGGGCGGAAACAATCCTCGCGCATCCAGCGACAACGAGTATATGACGCCCGATCTGGAGGGTGCCAAGACCTTCTTTGATTTGGAGGAGAGCGGACTGAAGTTCGTGTTTGACCTGAACATCACCTCTGCATTCCTTGTTACGCAGGCGTTTGCGGCTGACATGGTTAAGACCGGCGGTAACATCATCAACATTTCGTCGATGAACGCGTTCCGTCCTCTGACCAAGATCCCCGCATACAGTGCGGCAAAGGCAGGTATTTCGAACTTTACCCAGTGGCTGGCGGTTCATTTCGCGCCCTGCGGCATCCGTGTCAACGCAATCGCTCCCGGTTTCTTTGTAACCAACCAGAACCGCGCGCTCCTTTTTAACGAGGATGGCACGCCCACGCCACGCACGGGTAAGATCCTCGCGGGCACGCCTCAAAAGAAGTTTGGTGAGGTCTCCGACCTGATAGGTACGCTTTTGTGGCTGGCAAGCGATGAAGCAAGCGGCTTTGTTACGGGTGTTATCGTTCCCGTTGACGGCGGCTTCAACGCGTACAGTGGTGTATAAGTGTTAGGAAGATAAAGAATATGGGGAGAGGGAGACTTTTTTAAGGAAAAAGTCTCCCTCTCCCCATACCCCTCACCCTCTAAAACCTTTTCACAAAAGGGCACGCCCCGCGCGTCCACGTCTTAACAACGTGAACGCGCGGGGCGTGTGCGCTTCTTCGAAGCGCATTTGAGGTGGGGGTAAACAATCTGCCCCTACCGATGGGGGCGAACAATGCGGTTACAACGCAGGGGCGACCATCGGTCGCCCGCCTCAAGCGAGTGCGTACCGTACAAACGGGCGACCAATGGTCGCCCCTATAGTGAAAACGCATATACGGCCTGCGTAAAACTAACCTTGTGGAGCGTTTGGGATATGGGGCCCAAATGCTTGCGGGAGCATTCTTTCCGTCTGCGTGCTAAACTTTCCTACACAGTAAAATCTGTACTGCATAAACGAGCTTTCACCAAGCAGAGCACAAAAAAAGGAAGCGTTCTGAAAATGGTTTCCGATGAGGGCAGCCAATGCCCATTTGGTGAAAGTTTTTGAGGGGAGCGCGAGGGGGACTTTTTGAAAAAAGTCCCCCTCGCACGCATCCCCCTCACTGCGCGTCAAGAATGCCTTGCTCGGTGCCGATCCAGAACATAGAGCCGCGGAGGTCGTAGGTCAGCTCAATGGCGTTATCGGACTGATAGGATTTGACCATTTTTTTAAAAAGCTTTTCATAGTTGCCCGAATCGAATGCTTTTTCGGCGGCGGAGCTGCTTTCAAAGTAGAAAACGACGACCATATCGACAATATCGTAGTTGTCGTTGGTTTTGGTGGCCATGAGCATTGCGTCAAGCCCTTTTGCGGAGAGGTCGATATTGTATTCGTTGCCGAAGGCCTCGGCGTTGGCGCGATCACGCGTCAGACCCACCCCGTAGCCCTTTTCGTCAAGGCTTTTTTGGAGTGCGTCGTAATCCTCGCTCGGCTTTGCGGCGCAGGCGGTCAGGGTGCATGCGAGCAAAAGGAGCGCGAGGGCAAGGGAAAGAATTTTTTTCATAGTGAGCTCCCGATACGTTAGAATGTATCTGCATTTTACCACACGTGGGCGCGTTTGTCAAGAGAAAATTGCCTTGACAAGGCACGGGTTGTGTGCTAAAATAAATCTAAAGGAAGATAACGCGTTGGAGGATGCTATGAAAAAGATCATATCTTGTGTTTCGTTGATGCTTTTGCTTCTGATGCTCCTGCCCGCGCTTCCCACAGCGTGGGCGGAGAGACCACACCGCTTTCTCTTTGCTTAAAGCGCTTTTCAATAAAGATGTCTTCGACTATAAATCCTCACAAAAATCTTGCAATCTGCGCGCAAATATGATATACTTAAAGGTAACAAAAGCGAAAGGGTATGGATTATGAAGGATTATTTGACGCCCACGTATATGTTTGCGCATTATTACGATATAACGCCCGAATTTCTCGCCTCGATCGGGGTGCGCGCGCTCCTGATCGACATCGACAACACGTTAGCACCTTACGAGCAGCCCGAGCCTGACGACCGCATCCGCGCGTGGCTTGAGGCGTTGCGAGAGGCAGGCATCAAGGCGTCGCTGGTCTCCAACAATCACGCGCCGCGCGTTGAAAAATTCAACGAAACGCTGGGGCTCCCCGCCTATCCCGATAGTGGCAAGCCCGGTCGCAAGATGCTGGAATACGCCATGGAGCAAATGGGCGTGAAGCACTCGGAATGCGCTATGCTGGGGGATCAGCTCCTGACCGATTCCTATGCGGGCAAGCACATCGGTCTCCCGTCTCTCATCGTGCCCCCTATCAAGGACAAGACAAACCTTTTCTTCCGCTTCAAGAGATGGTGCGAGCGTCCGTTTATCCGCAAATACGCCAAGGCGAACGGATACAGTCCCTTTATGGCCTTCTGGAAGATCAAAGCACCCAAGTAAAGGAGAATTTATGAACCCAACCTTTGGACCCGGCGGAAACGGAGAATTGTTTTACGCCGAAGGAAATAAAAGCACCCTGCAATCCCCCGGGTGGCTCAAAAGAATCGGCCTTGACGCCTTTGAATACGAGGCGGGCAACGGCATTGCGGCAGGCGAGGGGACTTTGCGCGCGATCGGTGAAAAGGCGCGTGAGTACGGAATCCTCATGTCCCTGCATACGCCGTATTTCATCTCGCTCTCCGGCGTGGATGAGGAAAAGCGACTTAAGAGCCTTGAATACATTCAAAAATCCCTTTGGGCGGCAGACCTGCTTGGCGCGGACACCATTGTGATCCACTCGGGAAGTGCCGCAAAGATCTCGCGCGAGGAGGCAATGCGCCTTTCCTGCGACACGCTCGCGCGTGTGGCGGAAGCGGTGGGGGAGACCAAAATTCGCCTTGGTATCGAGACCATGGGCAAGGTCAACCAGCTTGGCACCTTGGATGAGGTCATTGAGCAATGCCGTGTGTCTCCGATTTACGCACCCGTAGTGGATTTCGGGCATCTCAACGCCCGCAATATCGGCGGCGCGTTCCCCGACGTGGACAGCTACCGCCGTATCTTTGATACGATCGGCACGCGCCTTGGCGACATGTTTGCCAAAACGCTGCACTGCCATTTTTCCAAGATCGAATACACGGGGGCGGGAGAGAAAAAGCACCTGACCTTTGCGGACGAGACCTTTGGCCCTGTGTTTGAGCCCCTGGTCGAGGCGATCGTGCGGGAGGGCGTGGCCCCTCGCATCATCTGCGAGTCGGCAGGCACGCAGGCAGAGGACGCCTTGTATATGAAAAACGCGTGGATGCGCGCGAAAGGAAACTGATATGGACATTCGAGAAGAATCACTCAAAAAGCACTATGAATGGAAGGGGAAGATCGAGGTCGTGGCACGCTGTGAGGTCAACGACCGCCGCGATCTCTCACTGGCTTACACCCCGGGCGTTGCAGAGCCGTGCTTGGAAATTCAGAAGAACCCCGAAAAATCCTTTGAGCTGACCCGACGCCAAAATCTTGTGGCGGTCATCACCGACGGCTCGGCGGTCTTGGGGCTTGGCGACATTGGCCCAGAGGCGGGCATGCCCGTGATGGAGGGCAAATGCGCCCTCTTTAAGACCTTTGCGGACGTGGACGCGTTTCCGCTTTGCATCCGTACGCAGGACGTGGACGAGCTGGTGCGTACGATCTATCTCATTTCGGGTAGCTTTGGTGGCATCAATCTCGAGGATATTTCCGCACCGCGCTGCTTTGAGATTGAACGAAAGCTCAAGGAAATTTGCGACATCCCCGTGTTCCACGACGACCAGCACGGCACTGCGATCGTGGTGGCGGCGGCGCTGCTCAACGCGCTCAAGGTGGTCGGTAAGGAGATCGGACGCGCGCGCGTTGTGATCAACGGCGCGGGAAGCGCGGGAATCGCGATCGGAAAGCACCTGCTCAATATGGGAGTCAAGGATCTGACGATGGCTGACCGCTTTGGCATCATTTGCCGCGGCATGGAGGGGCTGAACTCTGCCCACGCGGAGATCGCGGAGTTGACTAATCACCGCCTTTTGCACGGCACGCTTGCCGACGCTATGAAGGACGCGGATGTCTTTATCGGCGTGTCGGCACCCGGGGTGGTGAGCGAGGATATGATCCGCTCGATGGCGAAGGATCCCATCGTGTTCCCCATGGCAAACCCCACACCCGAGATCATGCCCGATGCGGCCAAGCGCGCAGGCGCGCGCGTGGTGGGCACGGGACGCTCGGATTTTCCCAACCAGATCAACAACGTATTAGCGTTTCCCGGCATTTTCCGCGGTGCGCTTGATTGCTGCGCGCGGTGTATCAACGAGGAAATGAAGCTCGCCACGTCTTATGCGTTGGCGTCGCTGATCTCCGATGAGGAATTGAACGAGGAAAACATCATTGCACCCGCCCTTGACAAGCGTGTGGCGCGCGTCGTTGCCGACGCTGTCATCAAAGCCGCCCACGAAACAGGCGTCGCGGGGAACTAACACACACGCCCTCAAGATCGGTGCTCTGAAGCACCGATCTTGTTACCGTAGGCGCGGTACAGCTCCCACGGAATGATCGTTGCGCAATCCGCCCACGCCGTTGATGCACGCCTCATAAAGGCCCATGGCACAGGCACCCAGCGTTGCCTTTTTGATTTCTTTATGCAACGTCCATTCACGGCGGAAAACGATGGGAGCCATGCCCATATCCCTGGCAGACGTGATCCATTTTGCGTTGATTTTCATGCTTTTTCTCTCCTTTTTGAGAAATTCGGTCAAGCCCTTGACTACAGTATAAAGGATGTGATATAATAAAGCAACCGCCATTTTTGGTCTAAAGGGGGGACGGTTTTATGGTTTTTGAGGATGCGCATATTATAGGACAGCTTTCGAGTCGACTGGAGCGTGACAAGTGCGTGGTGCTCTCCCACACGCACCGCTTTGGGGTCGATCCGCACGGGCACGCTTTTTTGGAGTTGAGCTATATTTGCGAGGGACGTGTGGAGCACACGCTGGACGGCAAAAGTGAGCTCCTGCTCCCCGGTGACTATGTGATTGTGGATTACGGCAGTCGCCACAGCTACGCCAACCTTGATGAGATGCCGTTTGGCAACATTGATTGCCTTTTTCTTCCGGAGCTTCTTGATCCCGCTCTCAAGGGCACCAAGACCCTGCGAGCCATGCTGGAGCATTATCTCTTGCACTTCAATATGAGGTCGCCCGTGCAAAACCCCGCGCGCATGGTCTTTCACGACGATAACGGCCGCGTGCGGGAGCTGATCGAGCGGATCCGTGAGGAGCAGGAGGTTCGCGCCCCGGGATATGCCGAGTTGATACGGTGTTATCTGGTCGAGATTCTGCTTTTGACCGTGCGTCGCATGGAGGGGGCACAGAGCGCGATGGCAGGACAGGAGCTGTCTGCGCGTGTGAGTGCTTACGTGGCGGAGCATTACAAAGAGGCGCTGACGTTGTCTGCACTTGCCAAGCATATGAGCTACAGTCTGCCGTACCTGAGCAAAAAATTCAAGGAGGAAACGGGCGTCGGTTTTGCACATTATTTGCAGGGCTACCGCGTTTCCCGCGCCTGCCGCCTGCTATCCACCACCAAAATGACGCTGAGGGAGATCGCGGAGGCGGTGGGGTATCACGACCCCAACAACCTTGCCGTGCTGATCAAAAAGGAAACGGGATTTCCACCGTCCGTTTTTCGGAAAAGGGGAAAATAAAAAAGCCTGCCCGAGGGCAGGCTTTTTGATCAGTCAGCAAGAAC
>JAZRFD010000117.1:0-5891 GCA_045661185.1 Eubacteriales bacterium
TCGCACCCTACGGCGATGCAATTTTTGATGGATTGCGGCGGGACGAGCCGCAGGAAAGTGCGGACTTTTCAAGGTGAGCCACGGTGCAAGACGCGGAAATTGCGCGCCGTAGGGCTTATAGGTTCGACTCTTTGATGGGTAACCGACGGTACAGTAGGATATCGTTGACCCTTTGAGCCAACCTGTCCGTCGTTATGTTCGCACTGTACATTTCGTCAGCGTGTACGAACACACCTAAGCGTGCGACAACGGTTACCCATCAAGCGCTCTTCAAGCGTCAGACACATTTTTCTGATACCATAACAATCGTAATTTTACCCACGGAGGTTCTTTCTTGATCGAGCTCAAGCATCTGTCCGGCGGTGGCGGCGCATACGCCCCCATCCGAAGCCTGAACTGCAAACTGAATAACGGCGGCGTCATTGGCGTGCCGGGCGACGAGGGCGCGGGAGCGTCCACGCTCTTAGCACTCCTTTCGGGCGCGCTTTTGCCGCGCGAGGGAACGCTGAAGATCAACGGCTTTGACACGCGGCACGAACGCGCGCGCGTGGCCTCTCTCATAGGTTATCTTCCGCACGGCTACGAGCCCGACGGCAAAATGACCCCCATGGAATGCTTGTTATTTGCGGCAGACATGCACGGCGCGGCCTATGAGCGCGCGCTGCGTCGCGCGCAGGAGCTGCTCGAAACGATCGGGCTGCTTTCCAAGCGTGACACGCTCATCTGGCGTCTGTCAATCGGAGAGCGACGCCTGCTTGCGGTGGCGCAAGTGCTGATGTCCGCCCCCGAATTTATCATTCTCGATCTCCCCTTCTCGGGGCTTGGCCCGCGCGCCGCGCAAATCCTTGGCGAATGGATATTGCAAATGGGTGAGAACGCGACCGTGTTTGTGAGCGCTCGCGCGCTGTGCGATCTCGAGCGCATCTGCTCGCGCGTGATGATCCTGCACGACGGCACCCTTGTCGAGGTGTGCGAGGGCCGTGGCGCAGACCTTTTGGCGGCATGCTCAAGGGTGCTTGCAAGCACCCCTTCCGCCACGCGACAGACCCCCACGGCTCCGTCCCCCAAGAAAAAGAGCCGCTGGAGTCTTTTGACCGACTCGACAAAGGACTACGAGATCATTGACGACGGAAGGGAGGGCTCAAACAAATGATGACCCTTTACCGCCAACGCCTTTTTTGCGCGCTGCGCTCGATCCCCACGATCGTATGCATCGGGCTTTTGATGCTTTTTTCGGGCGTACTGACCGTGCGCTTCAACCTTGCCGCAGGCACGTCCTCGCTTCAAGCAACCGTCTTTTATCTTTCCTTCGCGGCGGCGCTTCTTTGGCCCGCGGTCGTTCTGCTTTTGGTCGGGCGGCTGCATGTACGCGGTGAGCAGGCATATCTTGCCGCGCTCCCGATCTCACCGTTCGGGATCCAGCTGGCGCACGCGCTTGCGGCGCTGACCCTGTTTGGCATCTCGCTCATCCCCCTGCTCCTCTCTCCCCCGCTCTTTTCCTTGCTTGGATCGGTCAATTTCGCGTCCGCGTACGTGGCGATTCTTGGCTACGCGCTCTTTGGCTGCACGATCATCACCGTCACGCAAGCCATTGCCACGTGGATTTCCCATACCGTAGCACGCATTGGCGTGTGCTACGGCGTCGTGATCCTGCTCGTGCTGATCGGCGCGCTCCCGGCCCATCTTCCTCTGTCCGACACGGCCATTCGCACCGTCAGCGGCCTTTCTCCTCTCGCGGCAATGGAAGGCTTTCTTTACGGTCAGTTCTATCTGCCCGGGGCCCTTTGCATGCTCCTTTTGAGCGTCTCCTGCCTCTTTGTCGGCACGGTTGCGCTGCTCTGCCGTCGCGGTGGCCTTCAGGCAACCGCCAAGCGTGCCGCGGTATCCTCCGCGCTCGCGCTTGTCATCTCTTGCGCGCTGACGCTTGGCGCGATCGTGCAATGGCTCCCGCGATCGGTCGTCTATTTTGACGTCACGGGCAGCGACACCTTTTCGGTCAGCGGACAAACGCGCGATTTTTTGCGAACGCTTAACGAGGACGTGACCGTATACTATCTGTGCGAGGGCGGCAGACGAAACGCCTACCGCAACCTTGAGGTCTTTTTAGAGGAATACGCCGACGCGTCCTCTTGCGTGCGCGTCGAATATATTGACACAAAGGAGCACGCCGCGTTTTCCTATCGCTACACCCCCGACACACTCAACGACCACAGCCTGATCGTGGTGGGGGGCGGGCGGCATTACGTCATCGACGCCGCGACCTTTTATCACTACTACAATGCGGAGCTGAATCAGCATTTCTCCTCGCAGTATTACGCCTACTGCCTTGACGCGGCGGATTATTACGCCTCCACGGGCGGGTCTCTGGGCTCTTATGACCAAACGTCTGTCGAATACGGCTCGGCGCTCTATCTCTACTCGGATCAGACCACCGCGTACTTTGACGGTGACGCGCTGCTTGCCAACGCGATCCTTTACGTCACGGGAGACGCGACCGAAACGGTCTACGTGCTCTGCGACAAGGACGTGACGCCGGAATCAAACCTGCGCGCGATGCTTCAGTCCAACGGCTACTTTTTCAAGCACGTCGACCGCATCACCTCTCTTGACGGGTGCGATCTGCTCCTGATCTACTCCCCCGCGCGCGATCTTGACGAGAGCGAGCGCGAGCTTCTGTCCGCCTACATGGCGTCGGGCGGTGACGCTTTCTTGGCTACGTCCTGCGCCTACGACGATTTCCCGAATCTGCTCAGCATAACGAAATCCTACGGGCTTGACGTGGCGCAGAACAAGAACATGCTTGCCCAAAAGGACGCAAGCGGCACCTATACGACCAGCTTTTACGCGTCGGTCGACACCTCCTCCCCCGCGTCGGGCGGCTGGAGCGGTCAGTTCGCGATGCTCGTGCCGCACGTCATCACCATGACCTCAACCGATGGCGTGACGCACACCGAGTGGATCACCACCACCGCCGCAGGCTCCTATTTTTACGCAAACGAGGTGGGAGACGACGCGACCATTACGGACGAGGTCAAGGAGCTGCTCGATATGCGTGCCGGCACCTACGTGTGCGGTGCCATTGCGCAAAAGGGCGACTCCTCCCTGATTTGGATCTCCTCCGCGCTTTCTCTGGGGCTTGCGGGCTACTCCTATTCGGGCGGCGGCAACTATTCCCTCGTGCTCGCAGCGTTCGATTTTGCGACCGAAAACGAGTTCTCGCCCCTTTCCATCGAGCCCCGTGCCGTCGAGTCGCAGGCGATCTCCCCCACCTCGGGCGAGCTTGCCGTTTGCGCGATCCTTCTTTTGGCCCTTTGCCCCATTGCCCTCGCGCTCCCCGCAGGGCTTCGGATTTATATCCGCAAAAAACGATAACAGGTGAACGAATATGCTGATACACAACGATGCCGCACAAGCGGACGTTAAAATTGAAAAGCTTGCAAACGGGCGCGACGCTTCACGTCTGGGCGCGTTTGAATGCGGCACGCATCTTTCCTTCCGTCTGCACGTTCCGCGCCGTCTTGGCGCGTCTGCGGTGGTGCTGCGCATCTGCCGCGACGGTGAGGGCGACCGCGATCTGCCGCTTGCCTTTGTCACGACGCGCGCGTCGGTCGATACCTACGAATTGACCCTTGACACCGCAGATCTTTGCGGTACGCGCGGCTACGGTCTCTTTTACTACGAATACCTCTTTCTGCGCGGATTTGACACCCTCTTTTCCGACAGCATCAACAACGTGGACATGGCGCTTGCCCCCCACTCCGCCTGCCGATTCCGTCTGCTCATTCATGAAGCGGGCTACACAACGCCCGACTGGTTCAAGGGCGGCACGATGTACCATATCTTTGCCGACCGCTTCTGTCGCGGCACGGGCGAGGTCGAATCGCGCGACAGTGCCGTGATCAATCCCGACTGGGAAAACGGCATTCCGCAGTATGCGCCCATCGCGGGCGCGCCCCTTTCCAACAACGTCTTTTTCGGAGGCAACCTTTGGGGCGTGGCGGAAAAGCTGGACTACCTTTCCTCGCTCGGTGTCAGCGTCCTCTATCTCTCCCCCGTGTTTGCGGCCTATTCCAACCACCGCTACGACACGGCGGACTATGAAAAGATCGACGGGCTTCTGGGCGGCGAAGAGGCGTTTGACAACCTGATCCGCGAGGCACACGCGCGCGGCATGCGCGTGATCCTGGACGGTGTTTTCAATCATACGGGCGA
Organism: Eubacteriales bacterium; assembly: GCA_045661185.1. GTDB lineage: Bacteria > Bacillota > Clostridia > Oscillospirales > CAG-272 > UMGS1865. Next base: position 4,213 of record JAZRFD010000117.1, read on the forward strand.
CGACAGCCGCTATTTTAACCGCCGCGGAACCTACCCTGAGGTGGGGGCATATCAATCGCGTCTTTCGCCCTATGCGCGTTGGTTCTCCTTCCGCGATTTCCCCGACGAATACGAGTGCTGGTGGAATATTGAGATCATGCCCCGCTTGCAGCACGCAAACGACGAATGCCGCCACTATTTCACGGCTCCCGGCGGGATTTGCGAAAAATGGCTTTTGCGCGGTGCGGACGGCTGGCGCTTGGACGTGGCGGACGAGCTCTCGGACGCTTTTCTGGACGAATTGCGCAAAACGGTCAAGGGCGCGACCGCGGGCGACGGGCTGATCATTGGCGAGGTGTGGGAAAACGCCGCCGACAAAATCGCCTACGGCAACCGCCGCCGCTACTTTGGCGGCAGACAGCTTGACAGCGTGATGAACTACCCCTTCCGCAACGCCGTGCTTGCGTTTTTGCAGGACGGAGACGCTGAAACCTTTTATAATATTCTTACCGAACTGTACGGCTCCTACCCCACGTCGGTCAGCCACAGCCTTATGAACCTTTTGGGCACGCACGACACCGAGCGCTTTTTGACGACGCTTGGGGATGACGGAACGAGCGACGAGCTTTCCAACGACGCGCTCGCGCGCCGCCGTCTCTCTCCCGAGGATCGTGTCGGAGCCATTCAAAAAATGAAGCTTGCCGCCACGCTCCAGTTTACCGTGTTTGGAGTTCCCTCGGTCTATTACGGTGACGAGGCGGGGCTTGAGGGCTATCACGATCCGTTCTGCCGCATGCCCTATCCTTGGGGACGCGAGGATGTCAATCTGCTCGCGCATTACCGTGCGCTCGGTGCGCTACGCCGCCGCTGCTCGGCTCTGGGTGACGGTGATTTCCGCTTCACGTATTGCAAAAACGGTGCCGTCGCCTACGAGCGCGTCGGCTCCGACGGTACTCTTTTGGTCGTTGCCAACGTAGGCGCGCCCCTGCGTTTTTCGCTCTCGGGCGAATGGAAAAACGCTCTGACCGGTGACACCATCCCCCTCTCCGACGGTGCCCTGAACGTGCCGCCCATGAGCGCTTTGGTGCTGGAAAAGTGTTAAGCGGGAGTTTTGTGGGGAAAACTTTTGAAAAAGTTTTCCCCACACCCCTTTCAAAACTTTCACCTACGTGGATATAGATTTCCCCAATCGAGGGTGCACAACATTGTGTACCCTCGTTTATTTGTGCGTCGGCGAAAGTCCGTAATACTACACAGACTCTACTGTATGGGAAAGCACAGAGTGCAGACGAAAAGGTGCTCCCGCAAGCACTTGGGAACCCCCAAAGCACTCCACAAAGTTAGTTTTGCGATGGACGTATGCGCCGTCCCCTACAGTGAAAACGCGCATACATCCTACATAAAACTAACTTTTTAGTAAAAAGATTAACGCCGCGCATGGCATCAAGCCCGCGGCTTGGATGTAAAAAAGGGCGCACGTGTGCGCCCTTTTGTGGGTACTATTTTCTCCTTTGGTGCCGCGTCCTCATCAATCCACGTGCACGTCGGCGGTGCCGTCAGGGCGATAGGTGATGCGCTCACCGCTATCGTTGAGGGCGTCCACATAAGCGAGGTAATCCTCTTTGGTTGCAAGCTCGGGGCGGCGCGCGCCGTCCGACAAGAGCAGCTTTGCCACGGTAAGTGATCTTTTTTGCGTGGTA